>NZ_LWMW01000090.1 GCF_001639285.1 Methanobrevibacter cuticularis
TTCTTTTCACGTTTTTTAAAAAAATTGCGTGCCTACGGCACAATTATCATCAAAAAGCTGTTTAAAATACATTAAAATCAGCAACGATTTCTGCGAAAAAAATAACAACTAACATTTTGACAGTCTCATTATTTCTTTTATCTGTTTATTTTACTTATTTTTTTAAATAGCTAATTATTTTTTACTCATTTTCCTTTATTTTTTTTGTATTGGCGAAAATCTATTATTTTTTTACATTTTTTGAGTAGTTTCAGCACGTTTGTTGTTCAAAAATCGAATAAGATCTTTATTTAATCAAAAATATCTAAAAACAAATAATTATTTAACAAATGATAGTCATATAATTGTTGAAAACAGTTTTAGTATCATTAAAGTTTTTAAAAAAAGAAGTGAAAATTAATAGGATTTAGAATAATAATTATGAAACTTTATTAATTTAATCTAAAAAACTTAATATGTAATAATATTGTAAAAAGATTAGAGTTTATAAAATTAAAAATTAGAAAAATAAAAATTAAAAGTTTTTAGCGATTTATTTGTATTTTAAAAACATTTTTAAATGGGATTTTATATTTTTTAATAATACTATTCAAAAAATTCATATCATTATTTTTTTGATTATTTTAGGTTTTTGTATTTTAAGTTCTTTTTCATTTACTTGTTTATGATATATACATATATATTTATATATATTTTATTCAGTAATATTTATATAGTAGTGTATATAATAATGTTTAATTAAGTTATAATTAATAGTGATTGTTTCCTATATTATTAAATACTCCAAACATAATAGAACAATGAACCATAAAATGACCATGAGCCAAAATTAAAGGTTTATAATAAAAATAGAGGAAGTTGATTAAAATTAATAATAAATTTGAAAAGAGATTTTTAACAAGTAAAAAATTAATCATTATCACGGGTTTATTCTTAGTATTATTTTTTATTTCTATGTCTTCTGTTAATGCTACTGTAGTTTATGCGAACACAACTACTGCATTAGACTATCAGGTTGAACAAGTTTTAGATCCTGGTTATTCTGCAAATAACACCATTTATTTAGCTAATGGAACTTATTCTCAATGGCAGAGACATTTTAATATTGGTATCAACAAGAGTGTTACTTTCATTGGATCAGGTAATACTAGAATTCAGGGAAATGGTAATGATTGGTTATTTAATGTTAAATCAGGATATACGGTTTCTTTTATAAATATGACTTTTATTAATGGAAATGGGACAAGTTTTAATTTCGGTGGAGCTATAAACAACAATGGAGGAACTTTAACAGTTGAAAATTGTAAGTTCTACAATAATGCAGGCCGAGAAGGTGGTGCAATAAGAAGTGATTCATCATCAACAGTTAACATAATCAATTCAGAATTCATAAACAACACTGGACTTCGTGGAGGAGCCATATATTTAGTAAATGGTGGTTTAAATATTGAAAATTCCACTTTTATTAATAATTCGGCAAGTCAAGTTGGTGGTGCTGTTTGGAATGGTGGTATAAATGCTTCCATTACTAATTCTAGCTTTATTAATAACACAGCTACTGATAATGGTGGTGGTATTTTTAACTCAGGTAATATGAGTGTTTCAAGAAATACTATGGAAGGTAATACTGCTAATGCTTTCGGTAATGGGATTTATAATACTGGTAATATGGGTATCTTAAATCTAACTTACATTGGTAATAGTACTATACATAACATTATTGGATCGAATATTATTTTGTATGCTAATTTAACTGATGACATGGGTAATCCAATTACAGGGCAAGAAATTACATTCTATGTTAATGGAATATATTCTGGAAATGTTGCTATTATTGAAGGATATGCTAATTTAACATATATATCATCTGTTGGGGGTGATTTAATTGTTACTGGTGATTACACAGGGCATGATGGTTATGACATTACTGTTCTTAATGGTTCATTAAATAGATTTATTACTAATTCTACTGTTGTTGTTTCTAATGGTTCTAAGGTGGGTATTAATACTTTTATTTCTGGTGTTGTTTTTGATGAGAATGGAAAACCAGTAGTTAGTGCTCAACTTAGTGTTGGTGTTGATGGTGAGATTTATAATGTAACAACAGATTCAAATGGTGTTTGGAATTTAAATTATAGGCCAATTCATAATGGGACTTTTGTTGTTTCTGTTAGTTGGGTGGGTAATGATACATATTATGGTTTTGTGAATGGTACTAGTTTTAATGTTAGTAAGTTTATTGTTAATTCTACTGTTGTTGTTTCTAGTGGTTCTAAGGTGGGTATTAATGCTTCTGTTTCTGGTGTTGTTTTTGATGAGGATGGAAAACCAGTAGTTAGTGCTCAGCTTAGTGTTGGTGTTGTTGGTGAGATTTATAATGTGACAACAGACTTGAATGGTGCTTGGAATTTAAATTACGCACCAACTCATAATGGGACTTTTGTTGTTTCTGTTAGTTGGGTGGGTAATGATACATATTATGATTTTGTAAATAGCACTAGCTTTAATGTTAGTAAGATTATTACTAATTCTACTGTTGTTGTTTTTAATGGTTCTAAGGTGGGTATTAATGCTTCTGTTTCTGGTGTTGTTTTTGATGAGAATGGAAAACCAGTAGTTAGTGCTCAACTTAGTGTTGGTGTTGTTGGTGAGATTTATAATGTGACAACAGACTTGAATGGTGTTTGGAATTTAGCTTATAGGCCGATTCATAATGGGACTTTTGTTGTTTCTGTTAGTTGGGTGGGTAATGATACATATTATGGTTTTGTAAATAGTACTAGTTTTAATGTTAGTAAGATTATTACTAATTCTACTGTTGTTGTTTCTAGTGGTTCTAAGGTGGGTATTAATACTTTTATTTCTGGTGTTGTTTTTGATGAGGATGGAAAACCAGTAGTTAGTGCTCAGCTTAGTGTTGGTGTTGGTGGTGATATTTATAATGTGACTACAGACTTGAATGGTGCTTGGAATTTAGCTTATAGGCCGATTCATAATGGGACTTTTGTTGTTTCTGTTAGTTGGGTGGGTAATGATACATATTATGGTTTTGTGAATGGTACTAGTTTTAATGTTAGTAAACTTGTTGTTAATTCTACTATAGTTAATCCTAAAATTATTAAGCTTGGTAAAGCTATTAATATTACTGGTGTTTTAACAGATGAAAAAGGTAATATAGTAGCTAATACTCCAATTAATATTATTATAAGTGGTAATAGTTATAATTTAACAACAGATTCTGGTGGTGCTTGGAATTTAAATTACAAACCAAATATTATTGGGAAAGTTAACATTATTGTAAATTATAGTGGAACTGATAAATATACTGATTTTACTACTACTTCCTATTTTGAAGTTGAAAAAGATGTAATTAAAAAGAATAAAATATCATTATCTGCTCCAAAAATCAATCAAGGTACAAAAACAAATATAAAAATAACTTTAAAAGGATTTAATGGTAATTCATTAGTTAATAAAAAGGTTTCTCTAACTATAAATAAAAAAACATACACCAAAACCACTAACCGCAAAGGAATAGCTATTTTCAATATAGCTAATTTAAAAGGTGGGAAATATACTGTTCAAGCCGTATTTAATGATTCTAAGGGTTCACATGTTTCTGTTTCTAAAATTCAAATCGTTAAACCAAAAGTTGATTTATCAATAGTTAGCATTAAAAAAAGTAAAACTTCAAATAGACAGGTATTTAACTATGAGGTGGTTATTCAGAATAAAGGTAGTTTAAAGTCTAAAATCACAAATTTACATCTTTGGCATGTTAGAAATGCGTTTAAAACTAAAATTAAAAATGTTAAAGTGAAATCTCTCAAAGCCGGGGAAAAGACAACATTGATTATTAGTTATTATCCTGATAGCCAGTTACATAAATATTGTAAAACATATCTTTCTTTAAACCCTAAAAAAACTATGGATGAAATAACATATAAAAATAATTTAAAAATTGTTAAGTTGTAAAAATGTATTTATTATTTTTTATTTTTTAATTATTTTTTATCTTTTAGTTATCTTTTTTAGCTTTTATAGTCCTGAAAATAAAGTTTATAAGTAATGATATTTTTTAAAAACTTTTATATTCATTTACTTCTCAGTCTAAATAATTATAATATATATTTTTTTAATAATAAAATTATTAAAGATTATTTTAGAAATTAAAGATAATAACGACTTATATTTACGAAATAAATTAATATTCCAATAAACCATTGATTAGAATCTTTTCTTTCAGGACTATATTATTATTTATTAATTTTTTAATCTTTATTTATCTTTTAATTGTTTTTCATTATTTTTATTTTTCCTGGTTTAATTTGATTATATTATAGTATCTTACATTAAATTTTTAATTTTTATTTTAGTTAATTAACACACAACAATTAATGAAACAAAAAGAAAAAATGAATCGATTTTTTAGTGAATGTGGGGGAGAAATATAAAAATCAATAACATTAATAATAATAAGGTTAAACATTATTTTAATGGTTTAAGTGAAATTAGAAGGTTAAACATTATTTAATGGTTTAAGTGAAATTAAAATATTAAGGTCATTTTATAGCTATTGCTTTATAAATTTTATAATAAATTTTTACTTTTCTATTCTAGAACTTAAATTTGTATAAAAAGTAATTTTCTGATAATTCGATTGATTATTATAACCTATTTATGGAGGATGGGACTTATTGAAAAATTAATAAATTGGTGGACTTTAGAATGGTTGGATCTTGTAAATGATGAAGATTTACATAATCTATTTTTAGAAGGCAAAAACTATTACTTAAAGAAAGAGAAAAAACTAAAATATAAAATTGATAATAATGGAATTTCAGAAATACAAGAATACGATAGATCCTTTTTTGGATTTGATCATGATTTTTCAATTGTTTTTAAAAGTTTTGATAAAAAAACCTCAGAAAAAATAATGAATATTATATTGAACTCTCCTTTTAATTTAATGGATTTATTAAATAATAAATTCTCACAATCATTAAATGATGAGTTTCTAGAGAATGGAATTCATTTGATTCCTAAATCAATTAATGATTTAACTTTTAATGGTTACAATGGAAAAAAATATTCAATTGAAACAATGAGTATGTTTTATTTCTTTTCATTAAAAATCAATGAAGACCCTCTTTTACTTTTCAAAGTTCGCAATATTGATTTATCTATAATTTTCAATGAATATAATTCTATAAATGGAATTAAAAATTTAACAACCACTATTAGTAATTATAATGCTCAAAATGATGATAATTTAAAAATAAATGGTTCTAAAAATAGAAATAAGAAAAATATAATGAAGAATGAGAGAAAAAATAAGGAAATCTTTGAAAATACTCTAAATCTAATAGATTTTAATCAAATTCCTTACTCTAAGGATAGAATAGATATATTACTTGAGAGTAAACCAGTTTTTTTTAAATTAGATTTTAAAAATTTATTTCTTAGAAAATTAATTAGTTTATCAAGATTTAAAAATAATATTGAAAGTAATGATAAATCAAAGTTTGACTTAAATGTTTTTACCAATGATTCTGATGTTGAATCGACTTATAAAGATAAAACCACAAAAAATATTCTATTTTATAACAAATGGGGTAAAAATAATAACTTTAGTAAAACACGCATTAAAGTTGATAAAAATTATAATTTAAAATCAATTAATGAGTTTAGTCATGATTATAAAACTCATCATATGTTTTTTAATTTTTTTCATGAAGTCCCATGGTGGATTATTAGAAAATATGATTACAAAATACAATACATTTATGTTATTTATCAATTTACCTTAAATCTTTTAGAAAAAATAGCTATCTGTCCCGAATTATTAGAAAATAATGGAAAATATTTAATTCGATGGATTCCAGCATTGTTTGTGAAAGAAGTCAAAAACATTTTTGAAAAATTAGCAGAATCATGTCCTAATGACTTGGTTTTATTTGATGATAAATTAATATCTTCACAAGAACAAATAAAAATAATTATAAGTTTTTTTATTAAGGATATAATGACTAATACTATCCTTGAAACTAGAAGTAATCCTTCATTTAACAATATTTATAGCTTATTCTTTTCTTCTAAACTTACAGAAATTTCAAATGAAGAAGTAAATCAAATTGAAAAATGGATTTTTAATTTATCTTCATTGAAAAATAAGCATGAAATATTTTTATCAGTATCTGATGGAGACCATGATGATTTTAACATAGACTTACAATTTATTAATGATCATAGTGATGATAATAATAGTCATGATTCTGTAGACGATGATTTTTCTCCCATTAAAGAAAAAATTGGAAACTTAGATAAAGAGTATAAATTTAGAATATTTTCTGATTTATATCTATTGGAAAGCTATTTTCACAACATAAAAGAATTAATAGATAAAAATAAGAGAATAAATTTAACTAATGAAGAATTTGCTGATTTTTACTTAAACACAATTCCATTATTGGAATATTTAAACTTTAATATCAAACTACCAAAAAATTTGAAAAATGTTATAAAACCGAAACTTGTCATTAATATGATGGCTAAACATCAGTCTTTAAATAAAGAAAGTCTTCTAAATCTAGAAAATCTTGTTGATTTTGATTGGAAGGTAGCTATTGCTGATAAAGAGTTAAGTCTCAGAGAATTTAAAAAACTTGTTAAAAAATCTTCAATGTTTGTGAAAATAGACAATAAAAATTATGTTATTGATTCAATTAGCTCTGATAAAATATCTAATCGAATTAAAAATATCCCTAATAAAATTAAACATAACCATCTACTACAAACAGTTTTAACTTCAAAGTATATGGATAATGAAGTTGAGATAGATAAAAATATATTAAATGTATTGGATGAAATAAAAAATTATAAAGATATAACAATACCAGAGAATTTAAATGGTGTTTTAAGACCTTATCAATACAGAGGCTTTTCATGGTTGGTTCAAAACATATCTATTGGATTTGGAAGCATTTTAGCTGATGACATGGGACTTGGGAAGACTTTACAAGTTTTAACATCAATACTACACTTTAAAAACAATGGATTTTTAAAAGATAAAAAAATATTAATAATTGTTCCAACAGCTATTCTTTTTAACTGGCAAAAAGAAATAGAGCATTTTACACCAACTTTGAGCTTTAATATTTTTCACAGTCAAAATAAGACTATAAATCCTGATGTAGACATAATCATAACATCTTATGGGATGGTTAGAGCTAATTTTGATAGTTTTAATAATGTTGACTGGTTTATGATTGTAGTAGATGAAGCTCAAAACATTAAAAATCCAAACACTAAACAAACTAAAATTATTAAACAATTAAACTCTGATTGTAAAATAGCTTTAACAGGAACTCCAGTTGAAAACTGCTTAACTGACTACTGGAGTATCTTTGATTTTGTAAATAATGGTTATTTAGATGGATTGAAAAATTTCAAGCAGAATTATGTAAATTTTATTGAAAAAGATAGGGATTATCAAACTTTAGAAAAGTTTAAAAAAATAACATCTCCTTTTATTTTAAGGCGATTAAAAACAGATAAATCTATAATAAATGACCTACCTGACAAAATTGTCACTGAATGTTTATGTCCACTAAATAAAGAGCAAACTGCTTTATATCAAGATGTAATTGATAAAACTTTAGAAAATTTGGAAACTTCCTCAGGAATTGAGAGAAAAGGTTTGGTTTTTAAGTTAATCAACTCACTTAAGCAAATATGTAACCATCCATCACATTTTACAAAATCAGACTCTTTTAGCATTGAAGAATCTGGAAAAATGGAAATGTTAGTTGATATTTTAGAAAATACAGAAGAAAATAATGAAAAAATCATTATTTTCACACAGTTTGTTCAAATGGGTAATATTATTGTTGAACTTTTAAAAAATAACTTTAAAACGGATGTAATGTTTTATCATGGTAGTTTGAATCGTAAAGTTCGAGATCAAATCATCAATGACTTCCAAAATGATGAAAATAAGAGAATTTTAATTATTTCATTAAAAGCAGGAGGGACTGGCCTTAACTTAACAGCAGCTAACCATGTTGTTCATTTTGATCTGTGGTGGAATCCTGCTGTTGAAAATCAGGCAACAGACCGTGTTTTTAGAATAGGTCAGAAAGATAATGTATTTGTATATAGATTTATAACAAATGGAACATTTGAAGAGAAAATTAACCAAATGTTATCTAATAAAAGAGAACTAGCTGAAATGACAGTAGGTACAGATGAAAAATTCGTAACTGAAATGTCAAACACTGAACTTCAAGAATTATTAAACTTAAAAGTCTAAATTCTATGATTTAATTTTAAAAGTTCTTAATTTAAACATTATTCAGTTTTCGATTGTTATAGTGAGATTGTCATTGTTTAAAAAACTAGTTCATTTTTTTAAAAAAAATCTATCTAAAATCTAAATGTTTTTAAATAAACATTCAGATATTTTAATTTTTAAATCAAATTAATGCTCTAATTTGAAACCATTAATTATAAACTTTAAATAATATAATTAAATAAATAATAACCATAATATTATGATTGATAGTTTAATAGCTCCTATATTTTTTAATAGAGATAACATATATTTATATTAGAAAATTATTTATTAAATTATTTATTATATTATTCACTAAATTATTTACTAAAATATTTTAAATTATTTATTAAATTATTTATTATATTATTCACTAAATTATTTACTAAAATATTTTAAATTATTCACTAAATTATTTATTATATTATTCACTAAATTATTTATTAAATTATTTATTATATTATTCACTAAATTATTTACTAAATTATTTATTAAATTATTCACTAAATTATTCCGTAATATTTGACTCATTATATTAACTTGCATTTAAAATAGATTGTTAGTGATAAAATGTATAAAAACAAAAGTTTAGATGATTTTGAGTTATGGTGTCCTATTTGTGGCAGAAAAACTATAAGAAAATCAATATATCATTGCAAATTTATTTTATGTGAAAACTTTCTAAACTGTAATTATTTTAAAATCATTGAAACAAATCAGGATCATGGAATAACAAATAATGAGGAATGTAAACTAAGACTAAAACAATTCATTAAAGAGGAAATCCAAAAACACAAGAAAAATATGAATATTAATAATAAAGGAGAAAAACCTCAATACACTCTTAAAGAAAATGAAATAGCTATTGATAAAAATACTGAATTCAATGATATAAATCTGATTAAAAGTTTGATAGAAAAAAATAGAAAAGAAAAAACAAAAATCGAGATATTGAGAGAAGAAAGTAGGAGGAAAAGAAACTTACAAAAAAATAGAAGGTTTAGAAGAAGACATGAAAGACAAAAGGAAAAAATTAAAGAAAGAAATGAGATAAAAAGAAAAGAAGAAGAAAAAGTCAAAAAAGAGGAACTTTTAAAGCAAGAAAAGGCCAGAAAAAGATTTAGAAATAAGTATGAATCTTTATTTAATACTAAGCAATTAGCTATTGAAAAGATGAATAATAGCTATTTCACTGATGAAGAGATTGATATAGGTTTGCAAGAATATGAAAAAGAACAAATACTAATTAAAAAAGAGCTACAAGCTGAAAAAGAAGCAGAAAAAAGAGAAACATTAAAAAAGTTAGTAAGAAAATTGTGACTTACTAGAAACAGCTATTATATCTACTTTTACATTTTTCTATTCTCTTTAAAACAAATATTTAACAATGATTATTTTCAAAATAAATATTTAACATGGTTATTTTCAAAATAAATATTTAACATGGTTATTTTCAAAATAAAAACAATGATTATTTTCAAAATAAATATTTAACAATAATTAAAAAATAATTAAATAAAATTGATTAAGGAGATAATTATGGAAAGATTAACTGATTTAATAGGTATTGGTAAAGTTTTAGAAAGTCAATTGAATGAAGTTGGAATTACAACTAAAAAAGAGTTAGAAGAAGTCGGAGCTATTGAAACATGGATAAAAATTAAAAAAAATGTTCCATCATCATGTAGTTATAAATTAAGAGTACTTGAAGGAGCAATACAAGGCATAAATAGTAGTGACCTTGATGAAAACACGGAAAAATCATTAAAAGAATTCTATGACAAATTTAAACAAGAAAATAAAAAAATATGAATCTTAAAATTTTGCTTTTAGAATTATTTCCTAGCTTTTGTAAAAAATAAATTAAATTTCATAGTTTTCTATTTTTCTATGATTGTGTATTTTCATAAAACAAAGTAATAACCACATTGAAAATAAAGATGATGCCTAAAAAACCTTCAAAAAATGAAAAAAATCCACTTTTATAATTATTTATATCATAAAAATATAATAAGAATAGGTGTGTTTTAATGACTTCAAATGTGTATTTCTCAAATTTAAGAGCTAGAAGTGATGATAATAATAAAGGAAATAAATTAGTTAAGCTATTTAAAAAGGCTAAATTTAATGAATTGTTCGATGAAAAGGATTTAATTGGGTTGAAAATACATTTTGGTGAGCGTGGAAATGATTCATACATCTCTCCCACTCTTATAAGATATGTTGTTGATGAAATTAAGAAAACAGGGGCTAATCCTTTTTTAACAGATACTAATACACTTTATCATGGTATGAGACATGATTCTGTAAATCATTTTATAACAGCTATTTTAAATGGATTTTCTTATTCTGTAGTTGAAGCTCCTATTATAATAGCTGATGGTCTGAGTAGTGAAAATGAGGTCTTGGTGGATATTAATCAGAAACATGTAAAGAGTGCTAAAATCGCGGGAGATATTATAAACGCAGATGGATTGCTTGTAGCAAGTCATTTTAAGGGGCATGGTTTAAGTGGTTTTGGAGGGGCTGTTAAGAATTTAGCTATGGGCTGTGCAACAATAGCTGGTAAATTAGAGCAACATGAGTGTGCTAAACCTATAATGACTGAAGATTGCATTAATTGTGGAGTTTGTTTTAAAGTTTGTCCTGTTGATGCAATAGCTAAAGAGTATGTTGAAGTAAAACAAGATTATGAGTATTCTATTGTATATGATAAATGTATTGCTTGTATGAACTGTTGGGATGGTTGTCCTGAAGAATCAATAGATTTGGATTGGGAAAAAGAAATACCTGAATTTATAGAACGTATGGCAGAGTATGCTTTAGCTTCAGTGAAAGGAAAATCTAAGAAAGTTGGGTATATTAATTTTTTAACAAATATCACTCCTGACTGTGATTGTGTTCCATGGAGTGATGCTCCAATTGTCCCTGATATTGGATTTTTAGCCTCTTCTGATCCTGTAGCTATTGATGCTGCAAGTGTTCATCTTATTAACCAACAAAAAGGTAATTCTGATTCCATGCTTCATAAAAATTGTGGTCATGGTGAGGATAAGTTCCAAGGTGTTTGGGAAAATGTAGATGGCACTCAGCTATTAAGATATAGTGAAAAAATTGGTTTAGGTTCTCAAGATTTTCGTTTGATTGAAATATAATCTTTTCTTAAGAAAATTTATGAATTTAATTATTAAAATAAACATTAAGGGAGTGTTTCATAAGTCACTTTTTTAGATATTTTCATGGAATTAATTTCCATATAAATCATTTAAATATTAAATAATTGATAAAATATGTATTGATGACTATAATAAATTAATTATTTTATTTAATTCAACTTTAAAGAGTGTATATTATTTTAAATTTAAATTATAGATTTTATAAATATTATTTTTAAGAAATAAAATAATATATGTATTCATATAATATTTAAAGATTTTAAATGCGAAATATTTTTATTAAATTTTTTAAAAATCTTAATTATGAAACACTTTCATTAATTTAATTTTTTCTAAATAATTTTTTTAGTCATTTAAAAATAATAATTTTTTTCAGTCATTTAAAAATTATTTTTATTAAAACTATTAATATGATTATTTCAGCAGCTATTTTACCATTTATTACATATATTACTTTATTTTGAACTTTAGCAAAAATCTCTTGTTATTTGAGGAGTATTATTGTAATCTTTATATGTTTATAATATTTATTAATTCTATTTTAAGGTTAATAATAAATTGCTATGGATTTTGCATTGTGTTTTTCCTTCTTAATTCTCACTATTTTTATATCTAAATGATTGAAAACGCATGAATGATTATTTACTCAAATAATTCCAAGTTTTTTAGGTTCAATTTCATCAATTCTTTTGTCTTTGAAAATAAGAGGAAATTATATGAAACAGAATTTTTCAAATCTTACTAATTTTTAGTTTTTAACGAAATTTTACACTTGAAATGCCTTGTTTGGTTTTATTGTCTTGTAAGGATTCTATTTTTTCGAATTTAGGTAAAATTTATACATAAATATCCAACAAAGTGGAACAATAATACAGTAAAACAAAACCATACGAAATCAAAAGAAAATACAAAACAATAAATGGAATACTGGAATATCTAGTACTCAACATGCCCCAAACAACCAATATAAAAAAAAGTCCACAATTTTTTACAACCTCCTTATTTAATAATGTTTATATATTATTAATACATAATCATTATTAATAATTACATATAATTAGTATTTATTATGACGAACAGTTTATTATTGGAATTATTGTGAGTTTGGATTGGAAGATGTAAGTATGTATATGAAAAAACTTTGTAGATTTGTTTTTTTATTATTATTTTTTGTGGTTTTTCTTTCTTCCTCTTGTGTTTTTTCTGCCAGTTTTTCTGATGTTCAAAGTGCTGTGGATTCTGCAAGTTCTGGAAATATTATTAGTTTGAGTAATACGACTTATGAAGGGTCTGGTACTCAAATTTTGATTACTAAGAGTTTAACTATTCAGGGTTCTAGTGGTCAGTATGTTACTTTGGATGCTAAAGGTCAAAGTAGGATTGTTAGGATAGATGAGGGTGTTGATGTTACTTTTAGGCGTGTTATTTTTGTTAATGGTGCTTCGGGAACTGGTGTAGGATCAGCTATTCGTTCTCAAGGTAAGCTCACGGTTGAAGATTGTATTTTTAGGAATAATCATGGTGAGAGTGGAGGTGCAATATTTTTAGCTCCTGAAGCTTCATATTCTACTATTGTTAATTCTAGTTTTATTTCTAACGCTGGTAATCAAGCAGGAGATGATGATTGGGTAGAAGGAGGAGCAATAGATTCTCATGCTAACTATACAACAATAATGGGGTGCTATTTTGATGGTAATAGTGCTCTTGATGTGGGAGGTGCGATTAATTTTGCATCACAAACTTGGGGACATAGATTATCTGATTGTAATTTTGTTAATAACTATGCAGGAATTGGTGGAGTCATAAGGATAACATTAACTAATATAATTATAGAAAACTGTAATTTCACATCTAACCATGCTGATAATGGTGGTGGGGCAATTTATATAAGGGATTCCAATGTAACTATTATAGAATCCAGATTCATAAATAATGTTGCAGCATCTAATGGTGGCGCCATATGGGACACAGATCAAGACAACATAGCTAACTATTTAAATATTTCTTCAACTAGTTTTACAAGAAACAAAGCTACTAATGGTGGAGCTATTTACTCAGATGAGAACTTAAATATTAAACCTAAGACAGAATTTAGCAATAACTCAGTAACATCCAATGGTGGAGCTATTTGCATCTCATCTAATGCTAGGTTTTTAAATATTTCTAATTCCAATTTCAACAATAATTCTGCAAACAATAGTGGAGCAGTCTATTCATCTACAACTTTAAGCCTTTCTTCCTCTACTTTTACTAATAATCGTGGAAATTTAGGTAATACTGGTGGAGTATATGCTTCACAAGTATCACTTCTTAAAGATAACACATTCACAATCAACACAGGCCATGCTATCTCAATGAGTGGAAATAATTTAATCATTCAAAACAATTCATTTAAAAATAATACTGGATATGCAATTAGAGCAATAATCCTTATTAATTCTAATATCCACAATAATACTTTTTCTAGTAATGGGGGAACTGCATTTTCTGCAACTGGGTCCAATAATAGAATTTATAACAATATTTTCTCAAACAATGGATTAGGAATCAGTGTTACAGGTAATAATACAAATATTTCTAACAATAATATTTCAGGTAATAATTTAGAAGCTATATACATATTAGGAAATGGTGCACATGTTTATTCTAATATTATTCAAGGAAATGGGAGAAATGCAGTTTACATCAGGGGGAATAATGCTTTAGTTGAACATAATACTTGCACCAGTAATGCTGCAACAGGATTCACTGTGATTTCAATTTCAGGTAACTCCGCTACAGTTAGGAGTAATAATATTTCTAATAATAAGTATCGCGGTATTCAAATAACAGGAGATAATGCAATCATAAATAACAATGTTTTAGAATATAATAAAGATACTCAAGTGTTAGTTTCAGGTAACAATGTTAATTTTAGTTACAATAACGTTTCTGGTGGCAATTCAGGTATTTTCATTAAAGGTGAGAATTCTTTAGTAGTTGGAAATCTATTGAAAAATAACAGAAACAATCAAATATCAATCACGGGAAATAACTCGATTATAAAAACTAATAATATTTTCAATGGAAATGGAAATGGAATTAAGATTGTAGGTAATAATAACGAAATTTCATCTAATGTTATACAAGAAAATAGTTTAACAGGTATTATTACAAATGGAAAAAATAACAAAATACTAAATAATACAGTTAAGTATAACAAAAAGTATGGAATTTATTCAACAGGAAATAATGGATTGATTAATTATAATACTGTAAATAATAATGGTTTAAGTGGTATTTATGCAAAAGGAAGTAACCTAAAAATAAGTAAAAATAATATTCATAAAAATAAAGATAACGGAATTGCTTTAACTGGAAGCAAATCACAAATAAACAATAATAAGTTAACTGAAAACTTTAAAAATGCTATTACAGGTAAAGGAAACACAAATAATTTTTATAGTAACGATATAACTGCTAATTCAGTTAAGAAGTCTCACTGTGCTATTTATTTTAAAGGGAACAATAATAATTATAAAAATAACAATATTCGAGATAATGGATTTCATGGTATTCATGCAATAGGAAATGGAAACAAAATACTTTCCAACTACTTAAAGAATAACAGAGACACACAAATAGTAATAGAAGGAAACAATAATATTGTAAAAGATGATAAACTGTATAATGGTGGAGGAGCTGGAATAGCTATATATGGCTACAAAAATGAAGTATCAAAGAATATTGTAAGTAAAAACAAAAAGGCAGGAATCTTTTTAAAAGGCAATTCTAACATCTTAAAAAATAATTTTGTACAATATGGCAATATGGGGATCCAATTAGATGGTTCTAAAAATAAAAATTTACAGAATACTATAAGGGGAAATAATTATGGTATATATCATACAAAAGGATCCGATGATAACTATAATTATAATTACATTGTGAGTAATAAAAAATATAATCTATATCGTTCAAGTGGCTCTTTAAATGCAGAATATAACTGGTGGGGACAAAATAAAATAGCCAAGGTTAAAAATGCTAATATAAAAAGGTATGTTATAGCAAAATTAGCTTTACCTAGTGATAAATATTTAAAACTCAATAAATCTTACAAAATATCTTTAATTTTAAAAGATGATAAAAATAAAGTATTAAAAGCCATTATCCCTTCTACAAAAGCTAAATTTAACTTTAAAGGAAAAATAGGAAAAAAATGGGCTAATGGGCCAGTATCTCCTAAAAATTCAACTTTATCAAAAAACACAGTAAAAACATCCATAAAAACAGGAAAAAAATACTTACTATATCATTTCACAGCAAAAATAGATAATCAAAAATTAACAAAAACATTCTATCCTCCATGTGACCTGAAAATTAGAATAATAGCTATTTCTAATCCTATAGCTCAAGGAACTATGGCAAATTACTATTTTTATCTTGAAAATAAAGGACCTGGAAAAGCATATAACATTTCTGTATCTTTTAAAACACCAAAACTAGAAAAGATATATTACAGTTTAAATGGTGTTAAATGGAATAAGCTAAATAACTTTATAAAATTATCTAGCTTAGCACCAAACAGAACTAAAACAATATATGTTCGAGGTCTTTTAGAATCAAAATTTATAGGGACTTTTAAAGCCACAATTAAAGTTTCGAATTCTATACATGACTTAAATTTTAAAAACAATGAGCATAGTGTTAAATTAGCTGTTAAAAAATTATTGCTTAAAAATGTTGGGGTATATAAAAATAACAATTATTGTGGTCCTACTTCTTTACAATTTTTACTAACAAAGAAAGGTATTAATGTTAAAATATTAACCTTAATTAATGAATTGAAGTTAAAAGATGGAAGTACATCTTTTTATAACATGATTAAGACTACTGCCGGTTATGGAATCACTCTTTATGGTGTTAAGTTATCGACTAACCAAATTAAAGCAGGAGATATTGCACTTATAAATATTGGTGGAACAGGACATTATATCAATGTAATAGGAGTTAATAAATATTATATAATCTTTGTTGATCCTACATGGGGCCCAATGATTTTAACTAAAGAAGAGTTTAATAAATATTACACTGGAAAAGCATTAACAACAAGAAAGGCAGGGAAACTGTTATCAAATAAGAATCTTAAAAAAACTGAAGGAAGTTTTTTACCACTATTGGCAGTAGCTGCATATGGTATTGTAGAACTCACTGTCCTTGTAGGGTCTATTGTTGCTGGTGCTGGTATAGGCTATGGTGTTTCTAAATATCAGCAACGTGTTAATAAAAATACTGTCCCTTATGGTGTAGGAAGGGGAACTTATGCAAGTCAGAATACTAGTGCTATAGATTTAATGATGTCTTATTTAAAAGGAAAAGGACCTATTAGTGATAAAGCACAACAAAGCAATGATGCACATTTATTTAGAAATTTTAATAGTGGAGGGTCACGTCCTAAGGATCCTAAAAAAATAATGGAACAAGTTAAAGAGAAACTAGAGAAAATGATTAAAGAAGACAATCTTAAAAGAAACCCAGCAAATTCATTGAAATTTTTTTCTGATTATAATACAGTTATGGAGTTTGGATTGGTACTAGCTATGGAGTCAACTTCAACTAAGTTCATAGCTTCTATTTTAGCAATTTTACTTTCTATCTCAGAAATGGTGGGTAAATTTTTACAACGACAAGAACTTAATGGAAATGATAATAAAACAAAAGAGGATAATAGGACTTCTAATAAAACAAAAAAATGAGGTTTTGTAAAATATGTTTTCGTTTATTAAAAATAGAAGAGTGAAGAGATTATCTGATAAGGCTACAAAACTTATGAAAAAAGGTGATTATGGGGCAGCTTTGTCTCATTTTAGGAAAGCTGTTAAATTAGATAACTATAATGAATATTGTTTAATTAATATAGGCTATATTTTAGATCTTCTTTCAGATGGTCAAATAGGGATAGAATGGTATGATGTTGTATTAAAATTGAATCCAGATAATGCCAATGCTTTGTCATTTAAAGGGTTATCATTAGGTTTATCTGGAAAATTTAATGAAAGTCTTGAAAATTATAAAAAAGTTTTAAAAATTTTAAATGATGATGAGATAAAAAAATGTAATCCTACTATTTTTTCTGAGATTGCATCAGTTTATTTAGGTTTAGATAATCCTAAATGTGCTATGAAGTATTTAAAAAAGGGTTTAAAGATTGATCCTTATTTTTTAATAACTATATGTTCTGTAGGAAAAGTTTTTAACTATTTAGGTGATTTTAATGAAGCTATAACTTACTTTGATAGGGCAATAAGCTTAAAAACATCCACAAGATCAAAAACTTGGCATTATGATAAATATACTTTTATTTATTCTGGCAAAGCTGTTGCCCTTTTTAAGTTAGGAAAATATGAAGATGTTTTAAGTCTTTTAGATAAGGCTTTGGATATTCGAGAATTTGATGTATATGCTTTATATTGGAAACATAAAGTATTAAAATTTTTTAATGAAGATGAAGAGGCGGAAAAATATTCTAATCTTCTTGATATTTTTGATGATGATTATATTGACAATTTTAAAGTAGTGGGTTTAATTTATGAATAATTTTTTAAATAACTTCAAAGTGAAATATTATTGTTATAAAGGTTTATACTATCTTACAAAATCATCTGATTTTGGTATGGCATTATCTTATTTTGATAAAGCTTTAGATATAGATGAAAATTCTGTTATAGGTTTAACAGGTAGGGGCACTGCTTTAGAAAGGATTACTCGTAGCTCAGTTGGTGAAAAATGGGTGGATAAAGCTTTAGATATTGATCCAGTTAATTTACTTGCATTATTTTATAAAGGGGAAATATTAGGGGATAAAAAAGATCATGTAAATGCATCAATCTTTTTTAAAAAGGCTTTAGAGACAGCTAAAAGCAGTAAAAATTCTAGAGGCAAGATATTACTAGGCGATATTTATTATGAGCTATCATTTCAATATCTTAGTTTAGATAACCCTCAAAAAGCATTAAAATGCATTGAAAAAGGAGAAAAGGATTGTCCCAATGATGAAAAGTTATTAATCAATAAAGGTCTAGCTTTGAACATGCTAAAAGAATATAAAAAAGCTATTCATTACTTTGATTTGATAATATCTAAAAATAATCCTGAATTACTTTCCTTCTGTAATCATCATTTTATTGGAAAAGGTGTGTCTTTATTTCATTTAAAAGATTATGAAAATGCGTTGAATTGTTTCAATAAAGCCATTGAGGTAGGTGATAATCATCCTTGTGGTTTCTATTGGAAATCCAAAGTATTAAACATATTAGATAATGCTGATGAAGCAAATAAATGCTATTTTGAAGCTAAAGAATTAGCTTCAAGAAGACTTAATTATTATAAAGGGACTAAGACCATTTTCAGATAATTTTTAAGAGGTGAAATTATTAAACAAGAAGATTTTGAAAATAAGAAATGTGATAATGAAAACCCTGTAAGTAAAGATATGCCAAATTCTAAATCAGGAATTAGTATAGTTGTTAAAATAATCTTTTTGCTATCTATTATAATCATAATTGCCTCAGGATTGATTTTATTTGATGTTTTTCATGAAAAAGATAGCAATGAATCATATTACTTTAATAATATCTCTTTTGATTATCCAGCTGATTGGGAAATAGGGGATAATAGTAATTTTGATGTTACTCTTGAAGATCTAACAAATGCTAATGCTTTAAACATTAAAAAGATTGATAGTGAAGGATATAGTCTAGATATCATAGCTGAAAATATTTCAAGAGAATCTACAGGTTTTGATTCCGTTTTCATGTATAAGAATATAACTTCTGTTAATAATCAAAGAGCTTATGATATTGGGGCTAAACTAAACGTTGATGGAGGATATTATACAAGAATGTTAGTTTTTTTGGATGAAAATGAATTATATATATTTGTATTTACTTGTGATAATTTAGAGGATCTTAATTCAGATTATGAAGTTATTAAAAATAGTATAAAAATTAAATAATGTAAGTATATTAAATAATTAAAGGAGGATTTCAACATGATATTTTACAATAAAAGCTTAATAGTTTCCATTTTATCTTTTCTTCTATTTTTCGCATTTTCGTTGTCTGGTGTTAGTGCTGTTTCTTATTCTGTTGATGAGTCTTGGGATAATTGGATGATTCAGGAGTTGGTTGATAATAGTAATGATATTACAGGTTTACATTTTAGTATGGCTGGCACTGGCTTGTATAAGGGTGTGATATTGGATATTGGTCGTGCTATTAGTGTGACTTGTGATTTAGGTGTGATGGTTGATGGTTTTGATGATGGGGATTATGGGATTTTTGCTTTTAATATTATGTCTGATAATGTTTCTATTTCAGGATTTGATCTCAGAGGTTATAGTTTCGCTATTATGTCTTCAGAATTTGATAATATAAAAATAACTAACAATGTTTTTAATAATAATTCATATGGGATACATGTGGATAATGCAAATAATCTATATATATCTAATAATAAGGTAATAAATTGTGAGTCTGTTGGTATAGATGTAGATTCTTCTAAAGATGTCATTATCAGCAATAATACTCTTGAAAATAGCTCTCAAAATTCAATTTCTGTGTATTCTTCAGATAATGTGAGTTTAGTTAATAATTCTGTGAGAAATAATGAAGAAACAGGGATATATCTTACTTCTTCATCTAATTCAATCATAAAAGATAATGATATAAAAAATAACAACAATGGTATTGTTGTAGAAGATTCAAACAATGTTAGTATATCTAATAATTCTATTCAGGATAATCTTCAAACTGGTATAAAAGTAGATTCTTCTACAAATGTTTTTATCAGTAAAAATATTTTAAAAAAGAATTCTGATAGTGGTATTGAATTATATTATTCTAATGGTGTAAATATTAATGATAATCAAGTTGAAAATTCTCAAAAAGGAATTTATATTGGTTCTAGTGACAAAATAAGTATAAATAATAATCGAATTAAGAATACTGATGAAGGAATTACAGTAGATTCTTCTAACAGTGCTAGTGTTAATAATAATTTTTTTGATAAGAATGATTTAGGGATTAATATAGATTACTCTAATAATGTAAAAGTTAATAATAACAGTATTAAGAATAGTAAAAATTCAGGAATTGCTATTACAGGAAACAATAATAAGATATTAAAAAATATTTTAGATAATAATTACATAGGTATAAACATATATGAAGGAAATAAAAATAATATTAAAGAAAACACTGTTTATAATTCCAAAACTTACGGAATCATGACTAATGATGATTCCAACATAATAACAAAAAATAGTTTGTTGAATAATAAAATAGGAATCTTAACATCTGGGGATAGAAACAAAATTGAATACAATGGAATAATAAATTCTCAAAAAACTGGAATGATTATTAAAGGAAACAAAAACAACATCAATTATAATAATATTAAGGGAAACCAGGAATATGGTATTAAATCAGAAGGAAATAATAATACATTACTAAACAATTCAATTAATGGTAAAACTGGGATATACAGTTATGGAAAAGGAAACAAAATTCAAAATAGTAATATCACTGCTAAGAATTATGGTATTAAAATTAAAGGAAAAGAGAATATATTAACAAAAAACATTATAAAAAGTAATGCAATTGGAATTGATATTAATGGAGATAAAAACCGACTAAGAAACAATAAGATTAAATCCAAAATTAATGGGATAATCATTAAAGGAAAATATAATGAAATAATTAAAAACACCGCCAACAATAATAAATATCATGGAATTGAGTTAAGGGGCAAACAAAACTTACTAGCAAAAAACACACTAAACAACAATAAATGTCATGGAATTAAAAGCAATGGCAACTTAAATATAATAATACTAAATAAATTAACTAAAAATAAAAAAGCAATGGTCGTAATAGGCAATAAAAACATAATAATGAAAAATAAATTAAGCAAAAATAAATTAAAAGGAATATCCATCAAAGGATCCAAAAACATAATCAAATGATAAAATTAATATTCTTACATTACTACTATCAATAATAACGGTTCATAGTATCTAATGAAATTAGATAGCATAAATTTCTTTGGGTAATCATGGAACATTTAAGTGTTAGATGCTTTCATAATCAGAATCTGTCTGTGCAGTACTACTAGTGTAATCATGGAACATTTAAGTGTTAGATGGAATGGAATTAATTTTAAAATTTAGTAAGTAACTTTTTAAAGTTAATAAATTATCTTTAAATATTTTCGCTGTCTTTGAAAATTGTGGGTAATATATCTACTAGAATATTTGAGATTGATTCTATTATAACAGCAATAAGGAATACTCCATCTTATGTAGATGGTGCTAATAAGCAGATTAAAGAGTTGTCTAATGAGCTTAAAGTGAAAACAGAAGAATTACTTAAAGATATTAAAGCTTTGAAAAAAATTATAAAATATCTTAAAGGAAAATAAAAGTTAAATTAATATTTGTTGTTTATAATTTTATAAAATTTTGTATGTTCAATTTGTAAGGTGTTTTGATAGAAATGGTTTCTGATGATGAGAATAGAAATAAAATTGAAGCTTTGATGAATGAGACTTTGGATAAGTATCCTAGTGTTGATGGTTTAGAGGATGTTTTGGATTCTGTAAGATGTCTTTTAGATTCAGATTATTATAGAGACTTAGGAAAACATAATCATAAGGTTTCTGAGTTTTATAGGGATAATTTTCCTATTTTGATGATTTCTGATGATATTGCAGAGGATATTCCTCAGATTGGGCATTCTAAGAGAAATCTTTATGACCCTAATATTTTTCTTTTATTTCTTCCAAGAAGGTTTGGAAAAGATATAACCTTAATTGATTATAGTCAGTTAATAAAGCTTGTTTTTTTGATTTTGTCTTTTAGGGGTGATGATTGTAGTCATGTGAGTGTTTTTAGTCTGGCTAATCGTGTTATGGTATTGTTGTCTGATTTTGATAAAGATTTTGCTTTTGATGGGCCTGATAATGAGTTTTTTTCTAAGTTAAATAATTTGAAGTGGGATAAAGGAGCTAAGAATCTTTTAAAAATGATTATTGAAATATTTTATAGAAAAGATAAAATACTATTTTCTAGTTTTTTTGAAATGTTTGTAGGTTCATTAGTTGGTCCTTCTGAGGGATCTTTGTTTCTTTTGTCTGGTTGTTGTGCTTTGAAGGGTGGTCGTGAAATAATGATTTTTGAGGATGTTATATGTGCATTTAAAACTTATTTAAAATTGATGAGCTTTGATTAAGTTAGGAGGGTATTTTCTATGAATTTTGGTAAATTTTCAGCTGTTATTGTAAGTTTATTATTGTTTGTAGATTTATTTTTATTAATATTTCTTCTTTTTCGATTTGATCTTTATTCTAGATTTTTTTCAGATTATAAACTGTTAATAAGGGCAATTGTTTTCATTGGAGGGGCTTATATGGCTGGAACTTTTTATCACTATTTGAAGGGAGATTTAGATAATGAAAATTATAATGAATTAGATCAATTGGATAATTTTAAAATGAATAAGAACAAGGTAATAGCTATTGGTATTGTTGTTCTTATTTTTATTGCTTGTGTTGTTTGTATTTTTTATTTATGATAAAATTTAAGTTCATTTATAAATTACTGATATAATTATAATATGAACTTCTACACAGCTGAGGCAGAAAATCAATCATTGTATTTGCTTCTAGTTTCCATGGATGTATTATTCGTCTAGACCTTACTCCTAGCAAAACTATCATAGCTCAGAAAAATGCATTTTTAGCTGCAGAAGAAAATGTTGAAATGAGTATTTTTTAAATTTTATAATCATAAGAATTCTATTTCAAATGCTATAACTGGATATTCTAATTCAAAGTTAGTGATGACTTCTGGAGAGACTTCTCCAAAGAATCCTTTAATGTCTCCATTTGGAGAGGTTCCTTTTACATTAGCTACTCTTCCTGATATGAATGTAGGATTTTCTGAAGAGTCTATGGTCATTTCATATCCAAGATTTTCTAAAATAGAAGCTATTGTGGATTTAATCTCTGTAAAATTAGCTGTTGAGTGACAAATAGCTCCAGCTAGCTTTTTGACGGTTTTTACATTTGTCTCTTTTTTATTATCAATATATAAAACATCTCCAATTTCAAAGATTTTTTGTGGGAGATCTTCGTGTTTGTTGTCTTCTAAAAATTCCAGTAAGCTATTTAGCAAGGTCTTTCTAATCATTGTTCTGTCAATTGTAATTGGTTTGGAGACTTCAACATGTTCATCTTCAGTTTGTTTCATTTTTGTGTAATGACTTTTTTCACTTGTTAACATTAAGCTCATTACTTCTTGGAAGCCTAAACCAATCATCACTTCTCTAATTATTTTATCAGATTTAAACCAGCTATTCTCATTAGCTACAGTAGCTATATCTGGAACTTCTCCTTTAATTTTATTTATGCAGTATTGAATAGCTATGTTTTCTACTAAATCGACTTCATGTAAAATATCTATTCTATATGAAGGAATCTTTACTTGAAGCTCATTATCATTTATTATTTTACTATCCATTCTAGCTTTAGAAAGTAATGTTTGAGCTTTTTTTGCATCTATATCTATTCCAATTAAGCTATTTGCCACATCAACATGAACATTCCTTATTTTTGGACTCAAATCAGGAGTAATAACAGTTCGATCTTGATAATCAATTTCTAAACTTTTGATTTTTCCTCCAACTTCTCCAAAAGAGCTACAAATTATATTTAAGGTTTGATTGACTGCTTTTTCATCAGTTCCAGTAACATCTACAATTATATTTTTAGTATTTTCAGTAAGTTTGGTTAATTCTCCATTAATGATTGGTGGCATGGAGATAACATTATCACTTTTATCAAGAATAAGTGGGTACTTATCAAATTTTGAAAGAAGCTTTGCATATTTTGTACCTTTGTCATGTTCTTCTAATATTTCTTTGGGAGATAATGCATTTAAATGTTCAAGTGGAATGAAGCTATTTTCATCTGGAGAAGTAGCTATATACTTATATGGTGAGTTAATTACATCAGCATTATGAATTCCAATAGCTACTTTTTTCCTATCTCTTCCAATTACCCAGTGTAAATTTTCTTGAAAGTCCATTACTTCTTTTAATTTGTTTCCAGTAAAATCAACATTTTCAATCAATGCAAAAGCTATGTAAGGACGAATATTTTCAATTTCTTTATCAATATAAACTTTTTGCCCAGATTCTTCAACAGGATAATTTGGAAGTCCTATTTCTTGTGATATAAATCCTTTTAAACTACGAGAAACTCCTTCAATAGATAATTGGTCTGGTCTATTTGGGAAAAATTCCACTTTGATTGTTTCATCATCAAAGTCTTCGATATCACTTCCTAACATTGGTAAAATGTCGATTAATTTTTCTTTTTTAATATCAATTCCAAGGTTCTTTAAATCTTGATATTCAAATGTGATAACTGGCATTAAATAATTCTCCTAAGAATTCAATTTTTTATTGATGTTTTAATTAGTTTTTTTTATTTAGGAATGAAGTAATTAGGGATTTTTTTTATTGATGTTTTAATTAGTTTTTTTTATTTAGGAATGAAGTAATTAGGGATTTTCTTGGGGTTATGTTTTAATTAGTTATTTGGTTTTAATTAAGTTATTATTACTTTTTAAAGGCTAAAAACATCTTTAAAATCCAAAAATAGCTATGAAGAATAGTGATTCAACAACAAAATGAAGAGCTCTATGCTCTAACCATTTCATGTTTCTAATAGTCAAACTATGGCTTACATCTATAAGAAAATGAATTAACGCTGCTAAAAATCCTATTTCTAGTGAAAAAAAGACTAAAGACAAGACAAAAAAGTGAAATACGGCTTCTAATCCTTCATGAATTAACCAAGATTGGAGATTGGAAGAGACTATTTCATTAACTAATCCTCCGAAAATAGTATAAAAATTATTAAGGAAACGCCACATAACTAGACTATGGATTTCATCACTTATAGCTAATACAACAACTATGTAGAACCACAATAATCCCATTAAATTTCACCACTTGATTCATTGTTAAAAATAATTTTATTTATCATTTTATAAGTATTCTATTATAATGTATTTTTATATAATTTTTGATTAGAATATAAATAATTAATTATTTGTATGTTGTTAATTAAATATTTCTCTATATTTAGGATTTTTATTGTTTATTTTAAGTTTAACTTTAATAGTAAAAAATACAAAAACATAAAAGTCATCATAAAAAAATGAAAAATTAATATTTTCAAAATATATATAATAATTACAGATATATAATATTTTATAAAATATAAATTTTATAGTAAATTTTTCATAATGAATTGTATTTTAATAATATTCATTTTAATAATGGTTAATATTTAAATAATATTCATTTTAATAATGATTTAATAATATCACTAATACTACTAATATTAACATTAATAATTTTAATAACAATAATAAATAGCTATTTGGAGAAAATTATGACAACAGATAACATTCCAAAAGATTATGATCACAGTAATGAGAAAAAATGGCAAAAGAAATGGAATGATGATCAAATTTTTAAATTTATAGGTGATGGTACCAAACCAAGGTATATAATTGATACACCACCTCCATATCCAACTGGTTCTATTCATATGGGCCATGTTTTAAACTGGACCTATATAGACATGAATGCAAGATATCGGAGATTAAAAGGATTTGATGTCATGTTCCCACAAGGATGGGACTGTCATGGACTTCCAACGGAAGTAAAAGTAGAGGAAATTCATAATATTAAGAAGAATGATGTATCAAGGGCAGATTTTAGACAGATGTGTGTTGATCTCACAAAAGAAAACATAGCTATGATGAAGCATCAGATGCAGTCTATTGGATTTTCTCAAGATTGGGTTAGAGAATACATAACTATGACTCCAAAATATATGGAAAGAACCCAATATTCATTTTTAGAGATGTTTGATGAGGATCTTATTTATCAGGGTATACATCCAGTTAATTGGTGTCCAAGGTGTGAAACAGCTATTGCATTTGCTGAAGTTGAATATGAGAGTAATGAAACATCACTAAATTATGTGAGATTTAAAGCCTTAGCTACTAATGAGTTAAGTGAGAAAAATGATGGATCTGGTAATGAGTTAAGTGAGAAAAACGATGAATCTGGTAATGAGTTAAGTGAGAAAAACGATGAATCAATCACAAATCCTGAAACTGATGGTGTTTTAATAGCTACCACACGCCCAGAATTAATGTCTGCATGTGTGGCTGTTGTGGTTAATCCTGATGATGAACGTTACTCTGATATGCTAGGTACAGAAGTTGAAGTTCCATTATCTGGTCAGAGTGTTAAAGTAATAGCTGACAGTGAAGTTGATCCTGAATTTGGTACTGGGGCAGTTATGGTTTGTACTTTTGGGGATAAAACGGATGTAACTTGGGTAAATAAATATGATCTAGATATTATCGAAGCTATTGATGAAAAAGGAATAATGACAGAAGCAGCTGGAAGATACAAAGGTATGAGTTTACAAGAATGTAAACTAGCTACAATTAATGATTTAAAAGCTGAAGGGTGTATGGTTAAACAAGAAGTGGTTCAACAGAATGTAGGTAAATGTTGGAGATGTAAAACACCAATTGAAATATTGGTTAAAAAACAATGGTTCATAGCTGTAAATAAATTATTAGGTGATATAAAAGAAGTTACAGATGAAATAAAATGGATTCCTGAACATATGAAGAGTAGGCTTTTGAATTGGGCAGATTCTATGGAATGGGATTGGTGTATTTCAAGACAAAGAATATTTGCAACTCCTATACCAGTTTGGTTCTGTGAAGAATGTGGTAAAGTTCATATAGCAAAAAAACATGAGTTACCAGTTGATCCTACTCAAATAAAACCTAGTGTTATTGATAAAGATGGAAATAAAACTGATTATATATGTGAATGTGGTTCCAATAGCTTTAGAGGAGAGGAAGATGTTTTAGATACTTGGATGGATAGTTCAATATCTCCATTGTCTATAGCAGGATGGCCAAATCCAGAATATTCAAAGAATTTCCCAGCTAATATAAGGCCTCAGGGTCATGATATTATAAGAACTTGGGCATTTTATACTATTCTTAGAACAAAGGCCTTAACAGGTATTAAACCATTTGAAGAAATTGTCATAAATGGAATGGTATTTGGTGAAGATGGCTATAAAATGAGTAAATCAAGAGGCAACGTAATAGCTCCTGATGAGGTAATTACTGAGTATGGTGCTGATGCTCTTAGAACTTGGGGAGCTAACAGTGTTCCTGGTTCTGATGTTCCTTTTGATTGGAAAGATATAAAATATGGTCATAAATTCCTAAGGAAATTCTGGAATGCTTTCAGATTCATAAGTATGCATCTATTTGATAGAAAAACTAACTCTAATAATGAGTTTATTAACTTTGATAATATTAAAGAAAATCTTGAACCTCTTGATAAATGGATCCTTTCAAAGTTAAATAATCTAAATAAGGAAGTGGACAAATCTTTTGATGTATATAACTTCCAAATAGCTATTAATTCAATTCAAAAATTTGTTTGGCATGATTTCTGTGATGATTATATTGAGGCCGTTAAATATAGGCTATACAATAAAGAAATGGATGAAAAATCTGTTAATTCAA
Source organism: Methanobrevibacter cuticularis (assembly GCF_001639285.1). Taxonomy (GTDB): domain Archaea; phylum Methanobacteriota; class Methanobacteria; order Methanobacteriales; family Methanobacteriaceae; genus Methanobaculum; species Methanobaculum cuticulare. The sequence continues at coordinate 28,190 of NZ_LWMW01000090.1, forward strand.
AAATAGCTGCTAAATATACTTTAAAAACAGTTATTGAAACTACTTTAAAACTTTTAACTCCTATAACTCCTCATTTTGCTGATGAAGTTTATAGCTATCTAAAAGAAAACAAAATAGCTTCTGATAACTCTATTGATTCTATTCAGTTAACTAAATGGCCTGAGAGTATTGAAGAACTAATAAATAAAGAAATAGAATATGAAGGAAAATTAGCTATTGATTTAATAGGAGAAATACGACGATTTAAATCAGCATCTAAAATTCCTTTAAATGCTCCAATTACCAACATTAACATTTATTCCAGTAATAATAAGTTATTAAATACTTTAAAGAAATTCATTGATGATATTAAAGGAACTTTAAAGATAAATGAGTTAGCTATTAAAAAAGATAAGTTAGATGTTCAAGAAAAGGTCGTTGAAATCACACCAGCTATGGATAAAATAGGTCCTGAGTTTAAAGGTGAAGCTCCAAAGATAGTTAGCTATTTAACTTCAAACAATCCTGAAGAAATAGCTAAGCTATTAGAAACAGATGGAAAAATAGCTATTGATGAAAACATTATTACTGGAGAACACATGAATATGAAAAAAGAGCTAATTGGGGAAAGTGGTAAAAAAATAGATTTATTAAACCCTGATGATTTAGATTTAGTCTTAGAGATAGTTAAATAAGATAATTAAGCCTTTTTAGTTAATTTTATTTACTATTAATTTCTATTTCTTTTTAATTTCTATTTTTTTTTAATTTCTATTTTTTTTTAATTTCTATTTCTTTTTAATTTCTATTTCTTTTTAATTTCTATTTCTTTTTAATTTCTATTTTTTTTTAATTTCTATTTCTTTTTAATTTTTTTATTTATTTTAGTCAATTTCTTCTTGATATGTGTTGGAATACATTTTTCAGATTTTATTGTGGATATATTATTCCATTTCATGAAATTAATAGAACTTATTTTTTCTTTAAAAATTATTTTTGGAATTGAACAATTAATTTTTAATTAATTTGAAATCAATTATTTTTGCTATTTTAATAATTTTTAAATATTACTTTTAATAAATCACTATTTAAGATAATTTTAATTTAAACATTAGTGATTTCATGATTTTAAAGGTAAAAAATTTATCAAACATTGGAGGAGTGGTTAAGGCACCTCCTTCAAAAAGTTACACTCATAGAGCTATTATCATAGCTTCACTTGCAGATGGAAATTCTATTTTACATGATCCTTTAATATCTGAAGACACAATATCTTCAATTGATGCTTGCAGGTTATTTGGGGCAGAAATTGATTTAAGTAGTGATAATAGCTATTTGAAAATTAAAGGTATTGAAAAAATAGAAAATCATTCCAAAGGACCAATTGATTTAAAAAATTCTGGAACCACTCTTAGAATTATGACTTCGGTTGCGGGCTTAGCTCAAAATGAAACTATTTTCACGGGGGATGATTCTCTTAAAAGTAGGCCCATGCAAATGCTCTTAGATGGAATAAAACCATTAGGTGGGAATACTATCTCTATTTTAAAGAACGGAAAACCTCCAATAGCTATTAAACCTGGTTTTGTAGGGGGAAAATCTTTCATTAATGGAAATGTTAGTTCTCAGTTTATATCTTCAATTTTAATAGCTGGAGCTATTTCTGAAAAAGGAATTGAACTTGAAGTTAAAGGAGATTTCATCTCAAAATCATATGTTGCAATGACTCTTGATGTTATGGAAAAATTTGGAATCAAACTTGAAACTGATCTTTTTACTAAGCATCCTGATTGTGATTTAGTTGAGAAAAAATGTTCTTCTACTTCATTTTTCATAAAACCTCAAAAATATATTGCTACAGATTATGTTATTGAAGGAGATTACTCTTCTGCTTCATATCTTTTAGGAGCAATAGCTATTTTAGGTGGAGAAATTAAAGTTAAAAATCTTTTTAAAGATTCTAAACAGGGTGATAAATTAATATTAGCTATTCTTGAAGATATGGGTGCTGAAATCACAGTTACTGATGATTCTGTAACACTTAAATCTGAAGGAAATCTTAAGGGAGTTAATATTGATTTACATAATGCTCCTGATTTACTTCCAACCGTTTCTGTTTTAGGAGCAATGGCAAAAGGAAAAACAACTATAACTGGAGTTCATCATGCTAGATTTAAAGAGACAGACAGAATAGATAAATGTGCAGAGGAACTAACAAAATTAAAATGTGAAGTCGAAGAAAAGGAGGATGGGCTGATAATTCAGGGAGGAGTCTCATCTGGAACAGTAAATTCTCATGATGATCATAGAATAGCTATGGCTTTTAGTTTAATTGGCTTAAAACATGAAATAGCTATTGAAAATGGGAATGTTTTCAGTGTTTCTTTCCCTAATTTTATTGAATCTATGGCTGAAATTGGGGTAGAATTGGACTTATTTAATTAGTTTCTTAATAAATTATTTAATAAATCATTTAATAATTTTTTAATAATCTTTTAATAACTTTTTAATAAATTAATATTTATATATTCATATTCTGATTTAATATATTATTATAATGAATATTTTGGATATGGATGTAATAATTATATTAGTGATTTAATATATTATTATTATTATAATGAATATTTTGGATATGGATGTAATAATTATATTAGTGATTTAATATATTTTATTATTATAATGAATATTTTAGATATGGATGTAATAATTATATTAGTGATTTAATATATTTTATTATTATTATAAAGATAATTTCATTACTATGATTTAATAATATATAGTTATATTTAAAGATTAATAATTTTTCAGAAATTGTTTATAGTTGTGATAGCTATTAAAAATAATTTATAATTAAAAAAATGTTTCAGTTTAAAGTCTAAACTTAACTAATATTGAGTGGATTTTTTATATAATTTTAATGAATTTTTTATACAATATATAAGAGAATATGGTGATTTAAATTCCTAAAAAATTAAAATCTAATAAAGATAAATCTGATAAAATAGAAAAAATAATGAAAAGCCTTAGTGGATTGTATACTCTTCGTGTTTTTGAAGATAGAGATCCATATAGGGTTTTAATTAGGACTATTCTTTCTCAAAGAACAAGAGATGAAAATACTGATCAAGCTTCAGCTAACCTTTTTGCTAAATATAAAAACATTGAAGAAGTAGCTAATGCTCCAATTGAAGACTTAGAAGTTCTTGTTAGAGTAGCTGGATTTTATAGGGTTAAAGCAAGAAGAATTAAAGAAGTTTCTAACCTTATATTAGATCAATATGGGGGAGTGGTTCCTGATAATATGAAAGAATTACTTGAACTCCCAGGAGTTGGAAGAAAAACAGCTAACTGTGTTCTTGTTTATGCATTCCAAGAGCCAGCTATTCCAGTAGATACTCATGTTCACAGAATATCTAATCTTTGGGGTATAGTAAACACGAAAACACCAGAGGAAACAGAAGAAGAACTAGTGAAAATTGTTCCAAAAGATTTCTGGATAGATTTAAATGATTTAATGGTTCAATTTGGTCAAACTGTATGTAAACCAACCTATCCACAATGTGAACAATGTCCAATAGTTGAATTATGTGATTATGATTCTTCTTGATAATCTATTAATGTTAGAATAGATTTATAAGAGAATTTCTTAGCTAATAATAGTCCTTAGATAATACTATTTTTTAGAGATATTATTTCTTTTACTGTCATTTTTTTATAAATATTATAATTAGAAATGTTTTCATTTATTATACTGTTATTTTTCTATAAATGTTATAATTAGAAATGTCTTCTGTTACTTCTATTTTCTCTTTCATGGAATCTATGATATCCTCTTCTGAAAAAATCCATTCTTTGATCTTTTCTAAAGTTTTCAAAAGAACAATCATTTCTTTTATTGAACATTTCAAATGGAGAAAAGCTACCTCTTCTAAACCTTCTGAAGTTATGGGGAAACCTGCTATCATTTGATATTTCTTTTTCTTTTATTATGGAAACAGAGTTTTTAACTAAATCTTTTAGACTTTTTTTAACATTTTCTTTATCAAAATCTTTTAATTCTTTAAAGAGTAACTCTTCCCAATTTTTTTGCACTTCTTCAATTTTTACTATAGCTTCATTTCCTTTTTCAGTTAAAGATACATTATAGCTTTCATAAGTGTATTTAGAATCATTATTTTTAGTAATTTTAATATCTATTATTCCCATTCTTTCTAATTTTTCTAAGGTTCTTTCTGTGTGTATGTTATGTAATTCTGGATTATCGATTAGATTGTCTAAAAGAATATTTTTATTATCTTTTATTTTTGAAATCACTGGAATTTCAAATATATTAATATCTAAATCTCTAATTTCATGAGCTAAATACATTAAATGTGTTTTATTTATAATAGCTATTATTTCAGCTATTGACATATTTTCAAAATCTAAATCATCTAATTTTTTACTAAAGTTCATTTTAATAACCTCATTTTTCATTTTCAATTTTTTTATAATGGCTATTTTTATGAAATCTGATATTAAATCTCGACAGATTTACTAAAAATGTGATTTGGTACCATTATAGTTAGTATGAATCTCAAAACTTTTTTAAAGTAAGTTATTTGATTTATTCTAACAAATTTATTTTATATCTCATACTATATAAATGTTTCATCATGAAACAGTAGTGATATGAAATAATTTACACCTAAAATTATTTATACATGAAATTATTTATATGCTGAACTAAATATAAACAATTATTTGAAATTATCATTAATATAGTCCTGAAAGAAAAGATTCTAATCAATGGTTTATTGGAATATTAATCTATTTCATAAACATAAGTTGGTATTATCTTTAATTTTTAAAATAATCTTTAATAATTTTATTATTAAAAAAATATACATTATAATTATTTAGATTGAGAAATAAATGAATATAAAAGTTTTTAAAAAATATCATTACTTATAAACTTTATTTTCAGGACTATAATAATCAGAATAAAAATATCTAATGATTCTTGAAAAAATGAATTAGAAACAGCTATTTATTTAATTTAGCTATAATATAACTTTAAAATTCTAAAATAAGAAAAAATCAAAGATTAAAAATACAATGGATCACTATAAAAATTTGTTTTAATAATAAATGTTTTCTGTTAATGTGGATAATAATGATTTTAAATTAAGTTTTAATTTTTAATAATAATAATAATAATAATAATAATTTTCTGTTAAATGTAGATAATAATGATTTTGAAGTAAGTTTTAATTTTTAATAATAATAATAATAATAATAATTTTCTGTTAAATGTGGATAATAATGATTTTAAATTAAGTTTTAATAAGAAATATTTTCTATTAAATTTTAATAATAGGGATAATATTAAAAATAGCAAGTAGTTAGTTTAAAACCTTCTAAAATTGAAATGGCCTCTGTGATGATGAAATTTAGCTCTAGGATGATAATCCATAAATGGAAAATCTTTTCTATCAATTCTTTCATCCTGAATTGTTTTCATTGAACTAATAGCTAATTTTTTTAGAACATCTTTAATTACTTCTTTATTATCTCCTTCAAAATGTTCATAAATAGATTTTTCCCAATCCTTGTCTATCTTTTCAATTTTTTCAGCTATTTCTTTTCCTTTGTCTGTTAGTACTACTCCATATTTTCTTCTGTTCTGTGGATCGATAGTTCGCTGAATAATATTTTCATCATCTAACTTTCGCAGTGTTTTAGCAGCAGTTCCTCTACTTAACAATAGTTGATGAGCTAATTCTTCTTGAGAAGCATTTTCATTCACATTTAAAAGTAAAATAAATCTAATCTGTCCTGGAGTAACATTCAAATCTTGAATTCTGTTGGCTAAATATATGTTGTATCCTCTTACAATAAATGACATTAATTCAGCCATTACAGAATCATCAAGACCCCATCTATGAAATTCTTTATTAAAATCCATTGATATTCCTCTAATTAAATTAATTTCACATGTTATGAATAGCTAGTTTGTATTGTTCATGTTTAATTTTATGTATTAATATATAAATTATGGTAATAATTTAATATAAATATTTCTAAGTGAAATTGTTGGGTATTGAAATATATTAAAATAGAATATTTAAATAGTATTTTTTATTCTAGCAACTTCACTTTTTCATACTAGCAACTTCTTCTAAAAAGCTATTTAGAACTTTTTTAGATAACCCTTCAACGAATTTTAAGGATCCTGCACATTCATGACCCCCCCCATCTATTCCTGCTTCAGGAATTTCATTTGCTAATTTCCAGACTATTTCATTTAAGTTAAATCCAAATATTTTATTTACAGCTTCTGTGGCCCTTATAACTCCGAAATCAGGACCATAAGAAAGTGTTAATATAGGTTTATCTTCACCATATTTCTTTACCACAGAATCATGGACAAAACCACAGGTTTTACCTGGAGCTGGGAAAGTAAAACGATGTGCGAATTTTTCAACATCTAAAATATTGAAGAAAATTCCATTATCTAATCTTGATTCTTTTAAGTTAGGTAGGGTAGCTTTTAGTTGAATAGCTACTTTCTTTTCATATTCTTTAAATAAAGCATCTACAAGTCTTTCATGTTTATCAAGATTATCCACACCTAAAATTGTATCCATAATTCCTCTACCATTCATGAATCTAAGATAGTATGCTTCAAAATCAACACAAGCAGCTATTTTATCAAGATCATTTCTATCGTATCCTTTTTCACCTGCAATGGTTATATATTGCTCAGCTTCATCAGATTGAGCATGATCTCCTAATGCAGCTATTCCTGGTAAGTGTTTAATAGTATCTTTAATTTCTGGATTAATGATATTAGCTACTTCTACAGCTAAAGCACCAGCAGTAATCTGTGAATCTCCTCCTACGAGATAAGGATTAACATGAACATCCACAAATTCATCTACTTCCACTATTCCATCAATAACTTCTCCTGGGAAGTGATGATCAATCACTACGATTTCAATATCATAAATCTTTGCTTTCATCAATGCTAAAACATCTTCTTCAGTGGAACCATTATCAAGGAGAACGATTAGAGGTAATTTTTGTCCATGTCTTTCTAAATCTTCTAATGCAAATGATAAATCTTTTACAACATCTTCCATTTCATAAAATGGGGCTTTACTTGGAGATCTTCTGAAATAGTGCCATTCAGCATCACTACTAGGACTCATTTCTCTAAGTAGTGGAAGAACAGCTTTTTCCATAGCTACTCCCGCACATATTCCATCTGCATCCGCATGATGTCTGAGAAGAACAGTCCTTCCATCAAGAATAGCTTTCTTTATGGTTTTTGCAGCTTTTCTCATTTTTGGTTGAAGTTTATCTAAAATTTCACTTTTAGCTAAACTATCTACTTTTTCTGGCTCAGCACGTTCGTCTAAAGCCTTTTCAATTAATCCTCTTATCTGTTCTTCCTTTTCACCCTCTAACTTTTCGATTATTTGGGATTCAATTTGAACTTTACCACTATGCTGATTTACTTCTCCCATAACTTCTACTATATCTCCATTTTCAACATCAGGATATGCACGAACTCCTGCTTCATCAAAAGCAGCTGCCCATGTAATGGCTGTTTCATCAGTTATAGTGAATATTGTTGGTCCAGATGTTTGCTGAACTTGTATTACTTCTCCTTCTATTCTAACCATTTTACCCATTGATTTGTTATCTAATGAAGCTATTTGTGTTCTAGATATATTCTTTTTAACTTTAACGATTTCATAATCTCCAATTATGGTAGCTAGTCCCATATCTACCTCTCTTTTGTGAGGTTTTATTTCAGTTATTCTCACGAAGATATTTTCTCCAACATTATAATCAGGATTTCCAGTTCTCATCAAGCCCCAAACTTGATTATTTAAGCTAACAAATACTCCATATTTTTCTACTCTGGTAATTTTTCCTTTATAAATGGAATTGATTTCTAAATCATTCATTTCACAAAGAGGATCTAATACATAGACTTTAGTCTTGGCTAACTTCTCTTTTTCTAATCTTTCTTTTTCTTTCATTTTTTCCTCTTCTATTTTAATTTTACATTCATCACAATAATTTTTATCACTAGCTATTATTTTACCACAAGACTCACATGCATTGATTTCTCCAGTTCCTTTACAAATATCACATTTTTGATGAACTTCAATAGTACCTTTTCCTTTACAAACTTCGCAAGGAATGTCTTGATCCATTTCTAGGTCAAACTTAGATTTAGCGTTGTTATTAACACCTTTGAAGTGATTTTTAACTTCAATAATGTCTTGATATCCAGTTCCATCACAGGCATCGCATATTTTTGTATCAACAACTTTTGAACCGATTCCTTTACAACTAGGGCATGATTTCTTCATTTTTTACCTCTTATATTAGAGTGAACATATATTTTTTGATTAATTTTAATTTTTTTAATATTTTTTTTGATTAATTTTAATAATTTTTATATATAATTTTTTTGATTAATTTTAATAATTTTTATATATAATTTTTTTGATTAATTTTAATAATTTTTAATATAATTAATAACAGCTATTAAATAATTAAATTTGATAGAATAGTATAGAACATTGTAAAATATTATAAAGCATTAGAAAATTTATAAAATGATAATCAAACATAGCTAAAAACAGTTTTTTATAGTTGATAACAATGATACTTTAATTTAATATCTATTATTCTGATTGAAATTTATTAGGATGGTTATTTACAAGAATTTCACGTTTTTGTTGAATAGCTACTCCTTTTTTCATAAAATCATTAGCAGTTCTAACATAGCTATTTGCTGTGACATTATCTCCTGCTTCAAAAAATTGAATAGCTAATTGTAGATTTGTAGTAGCATCTTGTTTTAGCTTTAATTCTTCATTAACCAAATCAATATATTCTAGATAGACGGTATCATTAATATCATCCTTATAGTTGTTGATTTCTAATATTTTATTTTGTCCATCATTAAAATTCATGACAGCTACTTTAATTTTTTCACTAGCAGTATTATAATTGTGACTATTAACATATTTTACTGCATCATTATAATTGGTGTTTCCACTTGCCAAATCTTGACTTAATTTTAACATTGTTGGGTTTATATTATCTAAAGGAGAATTAATACAGCCACTTACAGCTACGGTAGCCAATAAAACAAATAAAATTATTAGTTTTTTCTTCATCATATCAACTTTATACTTTTAATGACTCAATTACATTTAATTAAATTATTATTCATAGATTAAATATTCTTTAAAGATTTAATATTCTTCAAGCTTATGAGTATTTCTTAATAATTATATCTAATTAGTATCTACATCAATATTTTTAAATTAAGTAAAAAAATTCTGATAATTCACTATCACTTTAAGAATCTTTATCACTTTAAGATTTTTACTCTTGCTTTAAGATTTTTACTATCATTTTAAGAATTTTAATATTTTTGATCTTTTTTAATACATGCTTATGATATTGTCAATCATTTATTTTATTTTTTTTATTAAGGTAATACTTTTTATATATCATCCTCTTAACTGAAAAATTGATAGTATTTTTTTATGTTTTGTAGTAATAGCTATTCTTATTTTTTTATCTTATATTTATTTAATATATGTATTAATATATTATCTTTTTTTATTATTTTGATCAATATATTGAAATTTTTTCATGAACTTTTATTTAAATGTTTGAAAAAATAGAATTTATAAATAGTAATTCTTTTAATAAATTTTTTAATTAGCTATTTTTCAATTTGACTTTTAGTAGTCATTATTTAAAAATATTAATGTTACTTTATTATATTTTTTAAAAATAGCTTTTATGATAAATAGTTATGATAAAATTAGGTGTAAATAATTCATAAAAAAGAGAATAAATTAAATATTGAGTATCTATAAAATTTGAAATAAAAATAAAAAATAAGTTTATGAATTTAAGATGTCCATAAACCATGTACATTACAGTATTCTCTGGCTTTTAAATCTCCAGCATAGTCACCAATCTCAAAAATAGCTTTTGGTTCATCACCAGCATTTAAAAACTTACGGAAAATTTCATCTCCTACAAATAATTCAATAAAACAAATATGATGCTCTTCTATCATTGGATGAGGAACTTCCCCAATTTTCACTGTTACAGTACTACCGTTTTTTTCAATAACTGGGACATGTTTTTCTTTACCTTCATCCACAGTTTTTGCTTCTAAACGTTCCATTGATTCCCCATCACAGATTAATTCTCCGGAGCCATCAACCATGACATTGACCACTTTATTACATTTATTACATTTGAATATTTCATTTAATTCAGTCATCTACTTCCCTCGATTGTGTATTTATAATCAATATTTAATTAATTTTAATAATTAATATTTAAATTATGATCAATATTTAATTAATTTTAATTAGTTATAATCAATATTTAATTAATTTTAATAGATTACTATCTAAAATTATATTCATTAATTCTATTAATTGGAATTAATATCGCTTTAGTATTTTCAAAAGATTATTTTTTTTGCAATGCTTCAAAAGTTATTTTTTTATTTAATTTTTTAGTAAATTAAATTATTTTTTTATTTAATTTTTTAGTAAATTAAATAATAAAATGTTTTTATATTTTGAGTTATTTGTTCTTATTTTTCTATTTAGAATAAATCACAAAGTATTTCAAAATATTTAGTAGGGTGATCACATGAAGGACATTTTTTAGGAGGTTCTTCTCCTTTAGATACATAACCACATTTCATACATTCCCAAGTTACAGGTTTGTCTTTGCTGAATAAGGTTCCGTTTTCAACATTCTTAAGTAATTCTTTGTATCTACTTTCATGATGTTGTTCTGCTTGACCAATATGCTCTAACCTATCAGCTATATCATCATGACCCTCTTCTCTAGCTATTTTGGCAAAAGTAGGATACATCTGAGAAGCTTCATAATGTTCTCCTGCAATAGATGCCTTTAGATTAGTTGCTGTATCTCCTAAAATAGTAGAAGCTTCTGCCTCCACAGCTATATCATCATCATTTTCTTTTATCTGATTTATTAATCTGAATAACCATTTAGCATGCTCTCTTTCATTTTCTGCTGTTTTTAAAAAAATTTCAGCTATTTCTGGATATCCGTCTTTAGTTGCTTGTTTACTATATAAAGTATACCTATTTCTTGCTTGACTTTCACCAATGAAGGCTTTTGTTAAATTTTCAACTGTTCTTGACATTAATTTCACCATTTAACTTTTTACATTCTAGTTATTATATACTTTTCTATATTTTAGTAAAGCTAAATTCAATAATAATTTTTCATTTTTATTCAGAAATAGGGGATTGTTTAATAATTTTATCAAATAATAAGTTATAATAACTTTTTATACATATATTAACAGATTTTAAAAAGCTTTTTATTTATTTAAATCATTATTAGCTATTTTACAATAAATTAATAATAATACTACTTTAAAGTAACTTATTAATTGATATAAAACTAACTTACTAATTATTATAAATCTACATAAATAGTATGATTGTCTGCTATATATTCTCATTTTCATAAATTATAAAAATTTTAATCAAAAAATAGCTTATTTTTAAAAATTAGACAAAGTTAAAATTAGTATTATGAATGCGTAAAAACTTAAAAAAAAATAATGATAATGAGTTTTTTGAATTATTGTAAAAATATAAAATTTCTTTTAAAAATCTTTTTAAAATGCATATAAATTGCTAAAAACTTTTAATAATGCACCATAATTAAAAATATATAGCAATATAAGTTTTATAAAATGATAACCCCATATAAATAAAACACATAAACTATGAATATAATAATGTATAAAACTTTTCAAATTGAAATTAATTATTATTTATAATGTATAAAACTTTTCAAATTGAAATTAATTATTATTTATAGAATCTAAAACTAAAAAATGACTAAATTTTTTCTGGCTATATCCATTTGGAATTATTACAACTTGTTGAAAATGATTAAATTAATCATTATATTTATGTTTTTAATTAAACTTTAGTTAATAAGAAAAGGAGTTAAATTTATTTAATAAAAAAAAGATAAAGTATCTTTATATTTAATATTAAATAGTCGTGTTATTTATGAAAGATCGTATGAAATTAGCCCGTGATTTTGCAAATGCTATTAAATCCAAATATATAAAAAAAATCATAGTATTTGGATCTGTAGCTAGAGGAGAAGACAATGAAGAATCAGACATTGATATACTAATTGTTTCCACTTCACGAGAAAAAATAGAAGACACAGTATACGATAAAGTCTTTGAAACCATAATGAATGATGAGGAGCTAATATCTGCCCATATAATCTCAGAAGAACGCTTTAAAACTAAAAAACACTACTCATTTTTATCTAATGTAATAAAAGAAGGTGTTGTAATTGGATGAAATAGAAGATTATGTTGAAAAAGCAAAAAGCAAGCTTAAATCAAGTAAAACATTATATGAAATAGGACAATATGGAGATTCTGTAAGTATTTCATATTATGTTATGTTTTCAGCAGCTAAAGCATTATTATTATTAAAGGGTAGTAACACTAAAACACACAAAGGATTAATAAGTCTTTTTGGAAAAAAATATATTAAAGAAGATAACTTCAACCAAGATTTATATAAAAAATTTGTAAAAACACAAACACTACGACAACAAGTAGATTATGATGCAACAGATAATATAAACAAAAAAATAGCTAAAAGCGCCTTGGATTTATCAGAATCATTCCTAAATGAATCATTAAAATTCCTAAAAAAATAATAAAATTATTCTTTTAATTAAGTAAACACAAAATAAATCAAAAATATTTAACATTATAAAAACTTCTTATTATAACATTTAAGTCAAGAAAAAAAGCCATTTTTCAAGAAAAAAATTCTCTCCATTTCAAAAACAAATGAATTCAATACCTTTTAGTTTAATAGATTTAAAATTTTGACCACAGCTCGTATTACAAATAAAAAATAATAAAAAAATAAATAGGGGAAAAATAAATAAAATATCCTCCTAAAAAATGTTTAATCTTGTTTTTTTCTAATAGTTATTCCAAATATGGTTAACAACACTAATATGATAGTTATTATCGGCATTCCTGTATTTTTCATAGTAGCTATAGCTACTGGATTATCACTTGTTTTATTAGTATTATTAGTATCATTGTTGTTGTTTTGGGTTTCAAATTCAACTGAAACTGGATTAGCATTGTAGTTCAAATTGTTAGGTGTAACTGTAATCATATGTTTACCATCATTGAGTTTACTATTTGGTATATGGATTCTTCCAATACCATCAACATCAGTAATGACATCTCCGATGTATTTACCATCCAAATCAACACTAATTTTATAGTCTGGTATTGGATCGCTGTCTTCATCGGTTACTGTGACAATAACATCAACAGATCCATCAGAATTTTTAACCACATCAACATCAACGATAGCTTCACCTTTTACAACATTAAAAGTTGCAGTATTGGTATAACTAAAGTATTCATTGTTTTCTGCATAATCCAAAACAAAACTGATATTTCCTGTGTGTGTTGGTTTATAAGTAAGACTCCATCGACCGTTAGAATCAGTAGTCAAAGAATAAACTTTACCACCAACAGTAACATTAATCTGAGCATTAGCTACTAGATTACCATTTTTATCAACAAGTATTCCATCGATTGTTATGGTTTTACCCACTTTAACAGTTTCTGGAATATTTATAGTTGAATTAACAGCTAATTTAGTAACATCAAAGCTAGTAGTATTAGTAAAACTTGTGTAATTTTCATCACCAGCAAAACTAACAATAACCTCTAAATCAGTACCAGTACGATTGGTAGTGTAATTTAGCTCCCAATAACCAGAACCATCAACAGTCACATTAAATAATGTGCCATCAACAGTAACATTAACACTAGCTATTCCAGTATAATTAGCTAGCTGACCACTAACAGTGATATTCTCACTAATCTGAGCAGGATTAGGACTAATAACAATAGTAGAATTAGTACTGCTCTTAGCTACTGTGAAACTAGTAGAATTACTGAAATCAAAGAAATTATCATTTCCAGAAAGACTAACAGTAACATTAATAGAACCAGTGCGATTAGTAGTATAATTCAAACTCCAACCACCTGTGCTAGTAACATTCACTAATTGAATATTACCATCAACAGTAACATTAACCTGAGTAACACCAGTAAAATTAGCTAAAACGCCACTAACAGTGACATTATCGCCAATATTAACAGAATTAGGACTAACAACAACAGTAGAATTAGTACTACTCTTATTTGGATCATTTACTATGAAAGTAGTAGAATTACTAAATTGTTGGAATATTAAGTTTTCAGTAGAATTGATTTCTGCAGTTATAATGCCAGTACGATTGGTAGTGTAATTTAGCTCCCAATAACCAGAACCATCAACAGTCACATTAAATAATGTGCCATCAACAGTAACATTAACCTGAGTAACACCAGTAAAATTAGCTAAAACACCACTAACAGTGACATTATCGCCAATATTAACAGGATTAGGACTAACAACGATAGTTGAATTAGTACTATTCTTTGGATCATTTACTATGAAAGTAGTAGAATTACTGAATTGTTGTAATATTAAGTTTCCAGTAGAATTGATTTTTGCAGTTATATTGCCAGTACGATTAGTTGTGTATTCAGTTGACCATATAGCATTAGTATCAGATAGATTAATGTTGTTTTGCTTGTTACCATCAACAATAATGTCAAAAATAAAATCAATATTAGTTGTTAATATTTGATTGTCAACAATAATCCTATTATAATTACTTATTTTTCTAGGAATTCTAGCATCATAGGTAGTATTTCCTGAACTATTACTGCTTATAATTTCAAAATAAGGCAATAAACTAGCATCAGCATCTCTATCAAAATCGAACTGACCACTAATAAGAACATTCTCACCAATCTGTATAAAACTTGAATTAGCTACAATAGTAGAATTAACAGGGGAAGAACCATTTAAAGATAAAATATAATAATCTTCTCCATTTAATTTAATAATAGTAACTATATAATAATTATTTATCCAAGCTGGTAAATTAGGAGTATTATTACCCCACCAATTCAAATCAGCATTTGTATCATTTCCAAGGTTTACTATATCGAAACCAGTGCCATTATTATTGAAAATACGGTTGTAATTAATACGATTATCAGTTACATTATAGACAATTATTCCTCCTTTTAGGTTATTGAGTATATTGGAACCAGTTAAAGTATTATTAGTACCATTGAAAACAACACCAATATCACTATCACTGATAGTGGAATTATAGACCGA
>NZ_LWMW01000091.1 GCF_001639285.1 Methanobrevibacter cuticularis
CCCCCCCCCCCCCCTAAACATATAAACAACACACAAACAAAAAAATAAAAAAATAAACACAAAAAACACCCCAATACAAAAACAACCTACCTAAACCCCACAAACAATTCCCACACACAATTTTCATTTATAACAAACATCACAAAAAACTTTATGAAAAAAAATGAGCTACAAAACTCTAATTTATCCTAGTTTTCAGGTTATTTCATCCAAAATGGATGAAAAAAATCTCATTTAAAATAACAACATCAACACAATCCCCAAAAAAACAACACATGACACTTAACAAAAATGATCAAAAAAAGTACTAACAAACACGCACAGAAAATCAAATGACAGAATGAAGCCAAAAAAGGAATATATTGGGTTTACTCAAAAATTTATAAAGGTTATATAAAAATTATTATTTATGAGAAATTTTTTAAGAATTTCTAAAAGATTTTTATAACAATCTTAAAGCTTAAATTTATGAGAATTTTTAAGTAATATATAACTTTAAAGAAATGGTAGTTATGGAAAAGAAGTATTTATAGAAAAAATGGTGTTTAAAAGTGTTGATGGTTGAAATAGCTAAACTATGATTAATCTAAAGGAATAGAGCAATTGAAGAATAAAACAGAAGGTAAGTTTCGAATAATGTGAATCTCAAGGCATTTTCCTATGTAAGTTATGGTTGTATTTTATCTAATAATAGCTATATTAGCAATCATAGCATGAGTAATTATAAATAGCTCTGTTTCAAAGATACAAAATTTTTTAATAATTTTAAACCAGCGATTCCACTTTTTTCAGGGTGAAATTGGGTTGCAAATACGTTATTATCATGTAAAACTGCTGTAACATCTAAACCATATGGAGTAATGGCGGAAATAGCTGATTTGTCTTCTGGATCTACATAATATGAATGAACAAAGTAAAAAAATTTGTTGTTAGTTCCTTTCAAGATTGGGCAGGTATCATCAATTATTTTTAGCTGATTCCATCCCATGTGAGGGATTTTTTTACCTTTTGGAAGTTTTTTAACTCCTCCTTTAAAAATATCTAAGCCCTTAGCATTTGGGCTTTCTTCACTTTCTGATAAAAGTACTTGTAATCCTAAACAAATCCCTAAAAATGGTTTTCCATCATTTATATGTTCAATTATTAGCTGTTTATAAGGATCAATATTTTTCATAGCTTGTCCAAATGCTCCAACTCCTGGAAGAACTAAAAATTCTGAATCTGCAATTATTTCAGAGTCATTTGTAATTATATGTTCAAATCCAATCTTAGAAAATCCATTAGAGATACTTCTAAGGTTACCGCTACCATAGTCGATTATTGTAATCATGATTCCACTTAAATAAAATTAAAACTTAAAATAATTATATTATAACTTAACTTAAAGCAATTGTATTATAAATTATTGTATGATTCTATATAGAATTATAATAATCATTATATTTATTAAAAAATGTTATTAAATTTTTTTATTATTACCTTTTTAATTATTCTTTTAGTTATTGTTCTACTACTTTTTTTGCTAGTTTTTAATATTTTTTAATATTTATTCAAATAAAATATAGCAAATAAATTATTAAAAAGATTATTATTTATCGTTTTCCCATTGGATAACTGTTCTAAGCATCATACCAAAATCAGAATCCACGATCTTATCTGTTCCTAATGTCTTAGAATGAGCATCTAATTCAGCTACAACATGATTATAGCCCAAATTTTTGAGAGGTTCCACTAAACGTGGTCCATCAGTGATAGCTATTGATTCAACATCCAAATCTTCTATTCTTAATGCATGAGGAACTCCAGAGACAACCACTAAATCAATGTCATTATTTTTAATAAATTCCTCTGCTTTTCTAGGAGTAATAGGATATTCATCTAATCCCCCAATTATATAATCAATAGCTATTGTATTTCTTTCAAGTTCAGTTTTGATGTTATGTGCATGATTTCTTATTCTAGGAAGACCAATATTCTCATCTAAATTAGCTATTATCAAAGGATTAGTAACTTTATCGCCTGAATCAGATTTTATTTTAGAAAAATCTGTATTCAATATATCAGCAAAAAGATAAGCTGTTTCTTTTTTTGCATTTAAGACAAAAACTATTTTTTTTCCTTCTTTAATCTTTTCAATAATCAATTTAGCTATTTTTTCCTTGTTATCTCCAAAATTGGGTTTAATATAATCTCCTTGAGCCATTCCCCTAGTTTTTTCTACTTTAGTAGCTAATTTTAGCATTTCAATTTGACGATCTGCTTCTTCTTGAGGAATAACATCGTATTGAGCAGCTGATTCCAAAACAGCTATTGCTCCTTCAGTGTTATCTCCTTCTCCAAAACCTCCGTGAGATTCTACTGGCAGAACAATTGCGTCAATTTTTACAGATTCTATAGCTTCTTTTAAGTCTTCTCCTATAATCATACTTGCACAAGTTCCAACTATTCCTACAAGATCTGGGTTAAACATTTCCTCTGCTTTCTTTAGAGTTTCTTTAAGTTTATCACTTGCTCCAAATATAAAATCATTTTCAGCCATAGCTGTAGTTAAAACTCTAACTCCATCACCTTCAAGAAGGCGTCCTGTTCTAAAACAACATCCATGAGGCCCATGCATTATAATAACATCGGCATTCAGATCTCTTAATGTATAAAGGGAAGCAGCTATTGGACTTGGTCTTGGATGCATAATTATCCTCCAATGAAATAAAATTGTTTGTTATATGAAATATTAATCTTTAGAAATATCAATTTTAAACTTTTTAAAATTACAAGATATGTTTTATATAATTTTATTGTTAAATTTTAATATAAAAAATTGTTTATGAAATTTGTAATTTTTTAAAACTTTAAAAATAAGCTACAAATTTATTTTAAAAATAATTTCAAAATTATAATAATATTTTATTTTAAATTAATATTAATCATATTTATTATCTTAAATTAACAGTAATCATATTTATTTATCTTAAATTAATATTAATCATATCTATTATCTTAAATCAATATTAATCATACCTATTATTTTAAATTAACAGTAATCATATTTATTTATCTTAAATTAATATTAATCATGCTCATATTTGATTTTTTTGTTTTAAAAAAGATGAAAATTGAATAAATTTTTATATAAATATTTAAAGACTAATCAAGTTTAAATCCACCCTAAATTAGGGGACGATACAAAAAATTAGTACTTCATGAACTATTTTATTTTTTATAATATTTTGAGAATTTTTTGATTTTAATTTGAAACCTACTTTTTTTAGAACTTTTTGAGAAGCTAAATTATCAACAAAAGGATTAGCTAATATATAATCAAATTTAAACGTTTTAAATGCATATTTTACTATTTTTTTAATAGCTAATGTAGTTATACCATTGTTCCAGTAATCTTCACTCAACCAATAACCTAACTCACCCACTATCCTAGATTTATTATCACTAATGGGAACTACAGAGATTACACCAGCGATTTCCCCATTGATTTCAATACCAAAAGTTCTCATTGGAAATTCTTGATAAGTCATTTCTATAAATTTTTTTGCATCAGATATACTATAAGGATGTGGAAACTCATTAGTTAAAAATTTAGCTATATTATAATTGTTTGCATGTTTAGTTAAGCTATTACTATCACCTTTATTTAATTTTCTCAATTCAAAACTAAGATTTAACTGATTATTAGCTATTTAAATCCCCCATAATCTTACCAATATAATTTATATAAATTTGGAACAACCGATTCTAAATTATTTTCATCCCAATTCTCATCTATATCTTCTCCAAAAGAGATAGTATCAATAATATCAAATATTTCGTCAGATTCTAATTCAAATTCTCTTATTCTTTCATAATAAGTATCTAAATCATCAGATCCTATATTTTTATTAAAAGCTAATAAAGGGACAGAAAGCATTTGTTCATTTTCAAAATATTCATCATCATAAGGTATATCTAAATCTGCAAGAAAATCTGGATCCAATAATGCATTTAAATATGGTTCTTCTCCTCTAGATATTAACCAACCTCTAAAATAATCAAAACAATCATCACTACAACCACCATTCATTACATAAGCAGCAGCCCATAATTTCTTTTTATAGGATTCTTTAGCATAAATTTCATAGATTTTTCCAAATTTTAAAATTTCCTCTTGTGTATATTTGGACAATCTATCTATTAATATTTCCATTTGTTTATCTGTAGCCCAATCTGCTTCTTTATATGCTTCTTGGATTAAATTCCAAAATTCATTTTTATCCATCATTAAAACACCTGTTAAATTGCTAATTATCTAAATATTTAATACATTAAATTGAATAATTCATTGAAGTAGCTATCTCTATAAATTTTTTCATTAAATTAATTCTTTATTATTTATATTCTTAATTATATTATTAATTATATTATTGATTTTATAAAATATAATATTGATTACGATATTAACTATTATAAAATTTATAATAATCAAGAAGATTAAGAGAATATTTTATAAAATAGCTATTAGAAAATTTAAAAATTATAATAAAACCTAATTTAATAATAAAATCATGAAATAAAATTATAATAAAACCTACTTTAATAATAAAATCACGAAATAAAATTATAATCAAACCTATTTTATAGTAATAGTGGTAATGTTTGTAAATTATTAATATTTTTATTTCTCTTAAAAATTGTTTAAATTGAATTTAAAGATAAAAAATTGAATGTTATAATTTTATAAAATGATAAATTTTTCAATAACGACTATAATAATAAAATCATGAAAATAAATATAATAATAAAAATAGATCAAAAATAATTTTAATGAATTACTAAAATAATTTTAATGAATTACTAAAATGATTTTAATGAATAAATTAAAAATAGAAGTTAAAAATAGAGATAAATAAATGATAAATAGATATAATAATTTAATTATCCTTTTTAGTCTTTAAAAGTAAAATATGGGCAGTAACACAAATTCCAACAATAGCTAAGATAACTGTAATCAATAAACTACTAACTATAATAGCTGAAGCTATTAACATCACCCATAAGAAAATAAGGGTGTTTCTTTTAACATTCATTGGTACTCCTTTTTTGCCTTTATAGTTTTCTATATAGCTACCAAAGTACCTGTTGTTAGAAATCCATCTTTCTGCTTTTTTTGAACTTTTACTAAAACAAAAAGCTGCAGCTAAAATAAAAGGAGTAGTAGGTAAAACAGGAAGAGCTACTCCTACAGCACCTACACCTACTAAAACCACACCTAAGCTAAAGAAAAGTGTTCTTTTAGGTTTCATATTAAACAATACTATTAGTCCTAGATTATTATCCGAGCTTATTATATCATGTCACTAAATAAATTCTACTAATTTACTAGTTTCTCAATTATCTTAGGTTTTAATATTCTATAATTCATTTTTTAGTTGCTTCAACTCTCTCATCTTGAGACATTTCAGACAATTCTTTGACTCTGTTAACATCAAGACCTAAACCTTCAGCTACACGAGTTCCATATTCTGGTTCCGCTTTGTAAAAAAGAGAAGATTGTCTGTATTGGATTCTTTCCTGAGCATTACCCATGTGTCCAACAAGATTTGAAACTAAATGATCTTTATCCTCATCACTTAGAACTCTTCTCCAGAACTCACCTACTTGTACAAAGTCTACATCTTCAGTTGGTCTAGTATGTCTATTAATCTCTGCATCGACTTCAATAGTTGGTGGAGTAAATGTTTCATCTGGTTCTGGACCATTCATAGAGTTTGGATAATAATTAGGTTTTGATCCCCCATTATCTGAAACATTCATAGGTCCATCTCTTTGATAAATATTCACATCTGCATTTTTAGGACGGTTAATTGGAATTTGATGATGATTCGGTCCTAATCTATGTCTTTGAGTATCTTCGTAAGAAAATAGTCTTCCTTGTAATAACCTATCTGGAGATGGTCCAATTCCAGGGACAAAATTAGATGGAGCAAACGCGACTTGTTCAACTTCTGCAAAGTAATTCTCTGGATTTCTATTTAAAACCATTTTTCCAAGAGGTATTAAAGGATAATCCCCATGATACCATACTTTAGTTACATCAAATGGATCAAATTTATATTCCTTAGCTTCTTCTTTAGTCATCATCTGAACATAAACATCCCATTGAGGATAATTACCTTCTTCAATAGCTACAAACAAATCTTCTGTAGCGTGATCTGGATTTTCCCCACATATCTTAATAGACTCTTCATTAGTTAATGTTTCAATTCCTTGAGCTGTTTTAAAATGATATTTAACCCAAATATAATCATTGTCTTCATTATACCACATAAATGTGTGACTTGAAAAACAATGCATATGTCTGTAGTTTAAAGGAGTTCCTCTATCTGTAAATAAAAAAGTAGCCTGATGAATTGATTCTGGAGTTAAAGACATGAAATCCCAAAACATGTCTGCATCAGCTAAATTAGATTGTGGATGTCTTTTTTGAGTATGTATAAAATCAGGGAATTTTATAGCATCCCTTATAAAAAATATGGGAATATTATTTCCAACTAAATCATAGTTACCCTCTTCAGTGTAAAATTTCATTGCAGTTCCACGTGGATCTCTCTTTGCATCAGCAGATCCCCTTTCACCACCAACAGTAGAAAATCTTACAAACATCTCTGTTTTCTTACCTACCTTAGATAAAAATTTGGCTCTTGTATATTTAGAAAGGTCATTTGTAACTTCAAAATATCCGTGAGCTCCTGCTCCTTTAGCATGAACCACCCTTTCAGGTATCCTTTCCCTAGCAAAATGACCCAATTTCTCAGTTAAATGAGTGTCTTGTAGCATAGTATAGCTAGACTCTTTACCAGTTGTTATTGATGCTTGGTCATTTGGAACTGGAATTCCTTTATTTGTTGTATATTTCTTATCTTTTTTCATTTTGATTACCTCAAAACTATAAATAATTATGATAAACTATTTAGTCATGATAAACTATTAGTGTTTACATGTATATAATATTTTTTATTCAAAAAAAATATTTAAAAATAAAATATCTAAAAATATCATTTATTTTAATTATAACATCTTAATTGATTATTATTAAAAATAGACAATTTAAACATATCAACAATCAAATAAACCAATTATTATTAAAAATAGACAATTTAAACATATCAACAATCAAATAAACCAATTATTATTAAAAATAGACAATTTAAACATATCAACAATCAAATAAACCAATTATTATTATTAAAAATAGACTATTTAAAGATATCAACAATCTAATAAGTGGTGATTAAAAATAATTAAAAAGATAAGAATTGATGATTAAAAATGACAAGTATTGTTGTGGTAAATTAATTGTTTAGCTAGTAATAATACTTATAATATCTCCATTGCAGAGTTTATATTCACTACCTACTCGCATATTCTTTTTAGCATCAATAGCATGCATAAATTTCTCTCCAATATCTGTATGAATTATATATGCAAGTTCTCTAGGAACTGATCCATGAGGGACTAAAATTGCATCTGGAAGGACGTTTCCTTTTTGATCTGTTAGTTTATGTTCATCTTCAACAGGATAAACTACTATCATTTTCAACAGTTGGAAAATAGCTGTATTAAGAGCTTTTTGGACTCCAGTTCCATCATATTTTTCTAATACATTAACTTTAATGTGTTCAAGAGCTTTTTTTTGATTTTCATTTAATTCTTCATCTTTTAATATAGTAAAACTATTATCTCCTGATTTATAGTCGATTAATCCTGCCTCATTAGCTCTGATTAAAGCTATTTCTGATTCTGCTGAAGCTGGAATCACATTAGGATATTTTTCTTTGATTCTTTTTATGTTTTCTTCTGATGTTGGAAGATCTGCCTTGTTGGCTACAATCAACATGGGTTTAGCTATTCTCAAAAGATTAGTAACTAGTTGAATCATATCTTCTTCATTCCATTTGGAGTAATCATCTACAATAGTTCTTTTAGCATCAACAATATTCTCAAGACTCACTCCAGTCCCTGATAGTTGTTCATATATGACTTTGGCAATATCGAGTTTTTCAGCTTCTATCTTTCGTATGAGTCTTGTCCAGTTTTTATTAAGTATTCCATACATCCACATTACAATCTCATATTCAAGGAATTCGATATCCTCTAAAGGATCATGAGTTCCAGGATCAACTGGCCTTCCTTCTTCATCAGTGGATCCTGATGCATCAATAACATGGATAAAAACCTTTGCCTGTCTTAAATCATCTAAAAATTTGTTTCCTAATCCCCTTCCTTCATGAGCTCCTGGTACGAGACCTGCCACATCAATAAGTTCAACTGGAATCAATCTTGTTCCTTCAAAACATTTAGAATTTCGAGGATTACAAGTCAGTTCAAGTTCATGACATGGACAAGGACTTCTAACATGAGCAACTGCTTTATTAGCATCTATGGTTGTAAATGGATAATCAGCCATTTCAACTTTTGAAGCTGTTGCTGAGTTAAAAAATGATGATTTTCCAACGTTTGGTTTTCCTGTAACGGCAATTTGAAGCATTTTTATCACAAAACTATAATCTATAATAATCTAATCTAAGTTTAATTTTTTGATTTATAAATTTAATTTAATCTTTTAAATTTAATCTTTTAAATTTGATTTAATCTTTTAAAGTAATCTTTTAAATTTAATTTAATCTTTTAAAGTAATCTTTTAAATTTAATTTATAATAATTCTATCTTATTTAAAATTTATATTTTATATCAAATAATAAAAACTTAATTAAAATAATAAATAATAAAATAATTAGATACCATAATCATCACATGAAAATTAATCTATTAATTAATATTACTAATGATATATTAATTATTTATATTAATAATGATTTAGTAATTAAATATTTACTTAAAAAAGTAGGTGTATGATGACATTATATATTGTGGGAATTGGACCAGGCTCAAAAGAATATTTAACTCAAATAGCTATTGAAGTTGTCAAAAATTCAGAAGTTGTTATTGGTAGTCAACGTGCAATTGATCTCTTTAGTAATCTCAATGAAACCATTGTTTTTAATGTTAAGGATCTTCAAGAAAAATTAGAACTTTCTGTTGATTTAGCTATTGGTGGTAAAGATATTTGTGTTTTATCTACAGGAGATCCTGGTTTTTCAGGGATTTTAAAGCCCATTTTAAAGATAGCTAAAGAAAAGAATCTAAACAAAGATAATATTGAAGTGATTCCTGGAATTAGTTCATTACAATTAGCTGCTGCTAAAAATAGGATTTCCTGGGATAATACTAATATAATGACATTTCATGGTAGAGAAAACATAAAAGACATTTTGAAAATTATTGATAATGGTTCAACTACCATCAGTTTACCATCTAAAAGTGTAAAAGATATGGCTAAATTCTTACTGGATAATGGTGTTGATCCAAAACGAGAAATAGGTATTTGTGAAAGACTTAGCTATGATGATGAAAGAATTCTTAAAACTACCCTGAAAGACGTAGCTAATAATGAGTTTAGCTATATGTGTGTAATGATTATTTTTAAATAGCTAAAAATTATTTTTAAATAGGTAAAAGAAACCAAAAACAAAATAAAAAGAATAATTTTAAATAGCTAAGTAAAACAACCCATTAATAAAATAAAAAAAGAAAATTATTTTTTAAAATAAAAAAATAGCTATTAAATAACTAAATCCCGGTTAATTTCCAGGATCTAACTAGCTATTAAATACTATCATCTATAAAGCCAATTTATCTATTTGAACTATTAATTGTTTAATGTATTTATTAGTAATAGCTAAACTTTCATATTTATAGGTTTCATAAACAAGAGTCTTTGTTCCAGATTGAACTAAAGGATTAGTACAATATGGAGGACTTGTCTGAGATGCTGGGTAGTAATAAGAAAGCCCAGGGATATTTTTAATTATTTTATTAGCTATTACCTTTGATTTAGCATTATTTAAAGGAGCAAATAAAAAATTTGTTTTTTTATAGTTTCCTCCTTCACGAGTTCCTTGATTAGAATGTACATCAACAACCAAGTTATATTTAGCCTTTTTAGCATGCGGAAGTATATATTTTTGAGATAATAATTGTCCATTCATTCTACCTTGATCATAGCTTGAAGGATTACTTGTAACTGTTATTTTGTAAATATAGTACTTATATTTCAATTTATTGGAATTAGCTATTAAATTATTATATAGTGAGTTGTGTGCCTGATTTTCAAGAGGATGTACACCAATAATATAAGCTATTTTAACTTTTGAATTAAGATTTCCAATTGCTCCTAGAAATTGAACATATCCTAAATTATTTTTACCTAATATAGTGGTAGGAAATTGACTTGCAAAATATGTATCTCTTGTATAAGTAGGAACATACATATTAAGAGGATCAGCCCTTTTAATATCAATTGAAACATAATAAGGTAACTTAGAACTGGTTTTAGATAATATTTTAGAGAACAAAAAGATAAGGGTCTGATATTGCAATTTGTTCCCACCAGCAGTTAATACATGATTAGGAACTTTTTTATTTTTATCTACATATTTTATAAGAGTAGTAGCATACTTATAATAATAAACTGAATAAATCTTACCTCTAACCCAAGATCCAGAAGTTTTAGTTGGATTTTTAACATTATACTTAACTATTATATTAGATTTAATGTTTTTTTGCTTATTATAAATAGTTTTAGACATTAAGTACAAAAATTCAGGCATTGAGAATTTATATCCAGAAATAGTAACATAATTCGGTAATCTTTTATTTTTAACAGCATAGCTATTGATAGATTTTGCTGCCTTTATTATATTATTTTGTGATAAATTTTTAGGTCCCCCATTAGTGGAAGAATTCGGTGAAACCGTAGATCCATTAGTATTGTTTTGAGTACTATTATTAGTAGAATTTGAATTATTAACATTTGAAGAAGCATTTTCTTCGCTTGCAATCGAAAGCGTGGCAATACTCTCTTGATTATTATTTTCAGAAGATAAATTCATACTTGCATTATTATCTGCAGCAGAAAGAATACTTAAAGATGAAAATACTGCCATTATCACTATTAAAATAAATACAGAATGTTTAATTTTTCTTGTTGCCATTATTAAAAAAACCCCCAATATTAATGTTTATAATATGCAATTTGATTAATATAATTCTTTTGGAAATTAGATAATATAATTATTTCCATTAGCCGATTATTAATTAAGTTAATATTAACTATTCAATCTTTTAATTAAATAAATTCACACCATTACCATTCAATCTTTTAATTAAATAAATTCACACCATTACCATTCAATATTTTAATTAAATAAATTCACACCATTACCATTCAATCTTTTAATTAAATAAATTCACACCATTACCATTCAATCTTTTAATTTTTGAAATGAAATTGAATTCCTTAAAAATATGTTCAAAGAAAAGATTATGGAACTAAAAAGGAATTACTAAATTAAATTAAGAATATTAAAGTAAAATAGCGTCTTTTTCTACTTCATCTGAAGTTTTTCCTTCATAAAGTATTGCAGCTACTTCTTCTAATTTTTCAATGCCTTTTACTTCATCCTTAAATAAAGGAATTTCAGCTAGTTCTTGATGTGAAAATTTTTGTCGGATTAAAGCTAAGCGTTTTTGTTGTAACTTATGTCTAGATTGACAAAAATCACAATTCTCAATATCTGGCATTACTTGATTGACAATCACTCCGTCGACATGCATATTATACTTGTTAAGAGCATCCATAGCCCTATCAGATTCATAAATAGACATTTCTTCAGGAATTACAACCATTTTAAATGTAGTTTGTTCGGGATCTGACATTACCTTTTTAGCTTCATCAATTTTTCTCTTTGTTTCTTCAAGATCTGCTGTAGATTGTGGATCATTTTCATCACCCATAAATGGAACCATGTTTTTAAAAGCACTAGCTACACTTCCAAGTTTGGTTCTGACTTTGATCATTTTGCCTAACCAAGAATCCATTAATTCTGGAAAAGATAAGAATCTTAATGTGTGTCCTGTTGGAGCAGTATCAAACACAACCACATCATATTCGTTAGTTGTCATTACTTGTAAAAATATTTCAAAAGCAGCTGCTTCATCAGCGCCAGGGGAGGAAGAAGCCATGTCAAGTTGATCTCCTAATATATCCAATCCCATAGCTTGTTCAGAGCCTGATGATAATTTTTGACTTTCAAGTTGTGCTTGTTGTTGTTTCATAGCTATTTCAGGATCTATCTCCACAGCATATAAATTTGACATGATAAGTGTTGGAGAATTACTAACAGGAGCTTCTAAAGAATCAGAAAGCGAATGAGCTGGATCTGTAGAAACTATTAATGTTTTTTTACCTTGATTAGCCATCCAAATTGCAGTAGCTGATGAAACAGATGTTTTACCTACTCCTCCTTTTCCTCCTACAAAAACGAAGGTTGTTTTTCCCTTTTTAAAGTTAAAAAGATTTTTAAATGCCATTTTATGCCTCCTAATTATTATACCTAATTATTATAAAATAATGAATAATTGCTGAGTAATTATAATACTATACCAATCTGTCAAATTAAGGAATATGATATTTTGATTTTTCATGGATCTAACATTTCATTTAAATAGAAATTATTAAAAAATTAATTAAAAATTTTAAAATTTTAAAGAAAATTTTCTTAATTTGGTAGCATTAAATTATAGTTATTAGCAATCTAATATAATTAAGAAAATATATAATACTTTCGAATTTTCATGTGAAAAAATTCCACATTATTTTTCATTATCTATTTTTCTCTAATTATGTGTGTTATATCCACTAAACATTAAGTGATAAAAAACCAGAAAAAATATGTTAAAACAAGCTAGTCCTGAAATAAAAAGTAAACAAATAAGTAATATTTATTACCTTAGTTCAACAAATTATATAAAAAGAAATACAAAATTAATAATCATTTGTACAATAAAAATAACTAATATAGTTATTGCTAACTGATTTTTGTATAAAAAATAGCTAAAAATATTATTAGTATTCTAGGTGATTTAGTATTACTAAATGCTGTTTTTGTTATGTTATTAATAAGGGTTAAATATATGAAATTTGAGAGAGTTATATGATAAAATTACCTGAAATTCCTCAAGACAAATTTAAAGAAGAAATAGTCCAATTCATCAAAAGAATAGCTAGTGAAGCAAGGGTGGAAGGAATTGTTATTGGTTTAAGTGGAGGAATTGATTCAACAGTTGTTGCATATCTTTTAACAGAAGCTATTGGTCCTGAAAATGTTTTTGCATATCATTTATCTAGTTCAACGACTCCCTTAGAGGATACTGAACATGCACAATTAGTAGCTAAGCTATTGAAAATTCAATATCAAGAAATAGGTATTGATGAGATAGCTAAAAAGTTTTTAGAATTATCTTACATAAAAACAGACGAAACAAATGTGGTCAAAATAGCTGAAGGCAATTTAAAAGCTAGAATAAGGATGTCTCTTTTATATTACTTTGCAAACATGAAAAATTGCCTTGTGGCAGGAACAGGGAATAGAAGTGAGCTATTAATTGGATATTTCACAAAATATGGAGACGGTGCCTGTGATTTTGAACCTATAGGTAATATCTATAAAACACAACTAAGAAAACTAGCAAAAAAGTGGAATATTCCAAAAGAAATTATAACTAAACCGCCAAGAGCAGGATTATGGATTAATCAAAAGGATGAAGAGGAAATTGGACTTAGTTATGATATATTAGATCAGCTATTATATTTAATGATTGATAAAAAGTTAAGTGATGAAGATATAATAAAAGAAATTAATATTAGTCCTGAAGAAATCAATATGATTAGAGCTAGAGTGTCTAATAACCAACATAAACTCCAGTTTCCTCCAAGTCCTAGCATAAACAAAAAATAATTATTAACCATGTGATAATATGATAGCTTTAATTTATATTACAACAAGCAATGAAGAAGAAGCTCTTAAAATAGGGTCTAAAATGGTTAAAGAGAGGTTAGCTGCTTGTTGTAATGTTATAAAAGATATGAAATCTATATATTGGTGGGAAAACAAAATTGCAAATGACAATGAATCAATTCTTTTACTTAAAACACTGGATAAAAATGTTGACAAAATAATTCAAAAAGTAGAAGAAATTCATAGTTATGAAAACCCATGTATTCTTGCATTACCCATTATAAAATCTTCTGATAGCTATTTAAAGTGGATTGAAGAAGAAATTGAATAACATTTAGTTAAAGATTGGATAATGGCTAAAGTTATCATGATCCTCAGTTACTTCTTATTCCTTGTAACTTTTCTAATTTTTAGCATTTATTTAGATTTTTTTGAGATGAAACTTTGTATAAACTTTTATTTTTTATGTTCTATATTGAAACATTTTAGTGGATATAATAAATTTTAAAAACATTTTATTACTGGTTTTTTTTTACCTTTTTAAAAGATTACCAAAGTTTTTGTAATTAAAGAAGCTATTTTATATTTTAATGTTGCTTATAACATAACATTATACAATGAAATATTAAAATCTAATTTAATATGATTTAATATGATTTGAAGTAATAACTTAAATTCATAACATATAATTATGAATATAAAAATGAAAAATAATAATCTAAAAAAATAACCTAAAAAAAATAATCTAAAATAATAACCTAAAAAAAATAATCTAAAATGATAATCTAAATTTATAACCTAAATAATAACCTAAATTTATAAAATATAATTTGAATATAATTATTTATATATTGAATATAATTATTAAATGTAAAAATCTTAAGAAACTTATTAATTAAAAATTTTTAAATAACTTAATTATTTATCAAAAATTAATTGGTGTAGTATTTAAAATGAGTCAGTTAATTAAAGTAAGCATTTTAAATTAGATAATCTTATTAATAGTACAAATTTACAGGTGATTGAATGAGCAAGAACATTGAAAAAAAATGGCAAGAAAAGTGGAAAAATGCAAAACTATTTCAATCAGATCCTGATGAAA
The DNA here is from genome assembly GCF_001639285.1 of Methanobrevibacter cuticularis. GTDB lineage: Archaea > Methanobacteriota > Methanobacteria > Methanobacteriales > Methanobacteriaceae > Methanobaculum > Methanobaculum cuticulare. The sequence goes on from NZ_LWMW01000091.1 coordinate 15,010, forward strand.
GGGAAAAATTATTTTTAACAGTAGCTTATCCATATCCTAGTGGAGCTATGCATATCGGACATGGGAGAACCTACACTGTACCTGATGTTTATGCAAGATTCAAAAGAATGCAAGGATACAACGTATTATTCCCAATGGGATGGCATGTGACTGGTGCACCAGTTATAGGAATAGCTAGTAGAATAAAAGAAAAAGATTCTTGGACACTGGATCTATATGAAAATGTTCATAAAGTTCCTAAAGATACTTTATCTAAACTTTCAGATCCAGAATTCATTGTGAAATATTTCAGTAATGAATATCATGAAGTGATGGATGCTATGGGTTATTCTATAGATTGGAGAAGAGAATTCAGAACTACAGATCCTAGCTATCAAAAATTCATAGAATGGCAACTAAAAAAATTAAAATCTATGGATTTAGTTAAAAAAGGAAAACATGCAGTTAAATATTGCCCAAAAGATGATAACCCTGTAGGAGATCATGATCTTTTAGAAGGAGAAAGTGCAACCATAAATGAGCTTACTCTACTTAAATTTGAAATTGATGGAAAGTATCTAGTTCCTGCTACATTCAGACCAGAAACCATATTTGGAGCTACCAATCTTTGGTTGAATCCAGATGTTGAATACATTGAAGTAAATAATAATGATGAAACATGGATAATAAGTGAAAAAGCTTATTACAATCTTTCAAATCAAATTAAAGATTTAAAAATCATTGGAAAAATAGACCCAAACACACTAATCAGTAAAATGGTGAAAAATCCTGTTACAGGAACCTTACATCCCATACTTCCAGCAAGTTTTGTTGATCCAGAATATGGTAGTGGAAGCGTGTTTTCTGTTCCTGGACATGCCCCAGCAGATTATATCGCTCTTCAGGATCTTAAAAACAATGCAGAATTATTAAAAAAATATGATCTAGTTGAAACTGTAGCTAATATAGAACCTATTAATGTGGTTACTCTTAAAAAATACAGTGATATTCCAGCTAGAGATGTTATTGAAAGATTAAGAGTTAAAAATCAAGAAGATCCGAAATTAGAAGAAGCTACAAACGAATTATACAAAGTAGAACATTCAAAAGGAATTATTAGTTCACATATTCCAGATTATGCTGGAGAAAGAGTGGCTATTGCAAGAGATGAAATCAGAAACTCTATGATAAATGCATCACAAGCTAGCATGATGTATGATTTCTCACAACATCCAGTTATCTGTAGATGTGGAAACAGATGTGTAGTTAAAATAATGGATGATCAGTGGTTCCTTAAATATTCAGATGAAGAATGGAAAGAAAAAACTAGGGATTGTCTTTCTCAAGAAACAATTATTCCTCCTGAAGTTAAATCGAATTTTGAATATTATATTGGATGGTTAGAAGACTGGGCATGTTCAAGAAGGATTGGTCTTGGAACTAAACTTCCATGGGATAAACAATGGCTAATTGAACCATTAACTGATTCTACCATATATATGTCTTATTATACAATAGCTAAATACTTAAAAAAAATGGATGCTGAGAAATTAAATGACGCTTTCTTTGATAAAATATTTTTAAATAAATCATCTCAAAACAATGAAGAAGATTTAGAAGATATAAAATTTGATAAAGAAATAGTTAAAGAAATACAAGATGAATTCGACTATTGGTATCCATTGGATTGGAGATTATCTGCAAAAGATCTTGTTGGGAATCATTTAAGTTTCCATTTATTCCATCATGCAACAATATTCCCTAAAAAAAACTGGCCTAATGGAACTGTTGTCTTTGGAATGGGATTACTTGAGGGAAATAAAATGTCTTCATCTAAGGGAAATGTTATTATCCTTTCTCAAGCTATTGAAGAGTATGGTGCAGATGTCGTGCGATTATTTTTAATGTCATCAGCTGAACCATGGCAAGACTTTGATTGGAGAGAAAAAGAAGTGAAAGGGACCAAAAGACGTCTTGAATGGTTCTTTGAGTTTGCTGAAAAAATTGAAAAAATCAAAGGTTCTCCAATCAATATCAGTTCTATTGAAAAAGTTGAATTAAATAGAGATATTGATTTTTGGATGATGAGTCAGTTGAATTTAAGGTTAAAAGATGCAACAATTGCTTTAGAAGGATTCCAAACAAGAAAAGCATTACAAGACTCTCTTTTCCTCCTTAAAAAGGATTTAGATCATTACATGTATCGAGTGAAACATCTTCTTGATAAAAAAGATGAAGCTATTATCTATGTACTTTCCACAGTCTTAAAGACATGGATAAAAATTTTAGCCCCATTTACACCACATACCTGTGAAGAAATATGGGAAACTCATGGAGGAGAAGGTTTCCTAATCGAAGAAGAATGGCCTCAATTTGAAGAATGCTTAATAAATGATGTAGTTCAAAAATCAGAAGAAATCATTCAAAATATGGTTAAAGACATCATTGAAATAAAAAAAATTGTTGATGTAGATCCAAAAATTATTCATATTTATCCATCCCCTGATTGGAAATGGGATATTTATGAAATAGCTAATGAAGTTGGAAAACCAGACATTGGGCAAATAATAGGAAAATCCATGAAAGCAAATTTACATGATGATAAAAAAGAACTCTCTGAATTTGCAAAGAAAATAGCTAGAGAAATGACAAAAACTAATTACACTGGAAAAATTGATGAAATAGCTGTCTTGAATGATGCTAAAGATTTCATTGAAGAAGAAATATCTGGAAAAATAATTATACATGAAGATAACAGCTATGATCCTGAAAATAAGGCTAGAAACGCTATGCCTTACAAACCAGCTATTTATTTAGAATAATAAAAGTATGAAAAATCGATGGATTGAAATGTTGTAGTCATATTAACTGATTTGATAATGTTCCAATGTCTTCAATATTTATTTTAACAATATCTCCTCTTTTCATTTGACCTACACCAGGAGGAGTTCCAGTAGATATTATATCTCCAGAGTTCAATGTCATTATATTAGATATGAATTCAATAAGTTCTGCTGAAGAGAAAATCATATTTTTTGTGTTGGAATTTTGTTTGGTTTCACCATTTAATGTTAGTGAAATGTTTTGATTCTTAGAATCCATTTCTGTTTCAATGACTGGACCAATAGGACAGAAAGTATCAAAACTTTTAGCCCTTGTCCATTGTTCATCTTTTCTTTGGATATCTCTTGCAGTAACATCATTTAAAATGGTGTATCCCCCTATATATTCATGAGCTTCTTCAATCCCAATATTTTTACCATCTTTAGAAACCACAATAGCTAATTCTGCTTCATAATCAACTTCATCAGACATTTCAGGATATTTAATAGAATCATTATGAGCAATAATTGCACTTGGAGGTTTTAAAAATATCCTTGGTTCTTGAGGAATCTCCATATTTAACTCCTTTGCATGGTCCTTATAATTCAAGCCAATACAAATAATTTTAGAGGGAACTATAGGAGGTAAAAATTGAATATCATCTAAAGAATAGCTCATTTGAACCTTTTTAGCCACATATTTCCAATTGTGACAATTAATTAGAAGGCTTTCTATTGAATCCGAAAGCTCCACAACTTTTTTACCATCAAAGTATCCTATTTTTATTTTATTATTTTCTAAAAATCTTAAAAATTTCAATTTTATACCCTTCTAAACTTATTAATTTAAATAATTTAAAGAAAGTTAATTAAGTTATAATGATTTAAAGATAAAAGTTATAATGATTTAAAGATAACCATTCAATAACTATTTTTTAATAATATTCATTTTTATTATATACAATAGAAAAAATTTGTATACAATAAATCGCAATATAGAAAATCAACAAGTGTTTTTAAAAAATATACGAGAATCAATTGACATCATTTAAAATAAATATAAATAGTTGCTTAATTTGATATGATGAGTACTATGATATTTATATGATTCTTTCAATTGGAACAACTAAAATATCTCGAGCACCAGCATTTTTAAGACTGTGAACTAAATTAAAAACTTTTTCTTCATCTACAACTGCTTGAATAGCAACAGTATCCTCTTTATCGGATAATACCTTAGATACAGTTGGTCCAGCCATAGCAGGCATTAAACTTTTTATTGTTTCTAAATTAACTGAAGAAACATTCATCATTAACAATTTTTTTCTGTCTGCATCAATGACTCCTTTCATACTGATTTTTACATTTTCAATTAGATTTTTCTTTTGCTTATAACTCTTTGTATTAGCTATTAATTTTATAGAACTATCTAAAATATTATCAATTATTTTTAGGTGATTCATTTTTAAAGTCGTTCCAGTGCTAGTTAAATCAGCTATTATATCGGCTACTCCAATGAAAGGAGCTATTTCAGTAGATCCACTTAGTTCAACTATCCTTGCTTCAATTCCATTGGCCATCAAATAGCTATTTGTAATATTAGGAAATTCAGTAGCTACAACAACCCCTGATTTTAAATCATCAATAGAATTTATATCAGAATCTTCAGGTGATGCTAAAACCAAAGAAGTTGAACCAAAATCTAAATCTGCAAGTATTTCCACATCAGCTGAATTTTCTTTAATCAAGTCCAGCCCTGTTATTCCCATATCTACAACACCATCTTCTACATAGCTAGGAATATCAGCTGCACGAGCAAACATCACATCAATATCCGCATTATGAGTTTTAGAAAATAACTTCCTATTTCCTGAATCTTTGAGTCTTAGTCCAGCTTTTTCTAAAATAGCTATTGCAGGATTACTGATTCTTCCTTTTGAAGGTATAGCAATTTTGATCTTCATTTTTTTCATCCATTTATATAATCATGATTTATAAGTCTTTTTTGGAATTTTTTATTGATATGGTAGATTCATTTTATTATATGTAGATTCAGTATTAAAATTAGTATTAAACTTATAATTATAATCAATCGAGTTCATCATTGATCTTAAGATTATTAATCTTATAAATAAGATTATAATTAATATTATAATTAATACTATAATTAATAGTAACTAATATTATTACAGTTTAATTTACTATAAAATCAATATTATTTTAATAATAAATTATTAGTAACTAAATATTTAATGCACTTAATAAATAAATATATTTATAAAAATAATATCATGATTAAAATAATCATTTGATAAATAAATCTTAAAAAATTTTATAATTATAAAAATATTTAGAAATTATAAATAACTTATAATAATTTCATGATTTTATTTGTGGTGTATAATATGGAAACAAAAAATATTCTAATAAAAAATGTTTTAATTCTAAATCCTAAGGATAACGATGAAAATAATAATCATGATCATATTGAAATATTTAAAGGGTCTGTGTTGATTGAAAATGATAGAATAGCTGAAATATCCTCTGAAATATCCTCAAGTGATGTGAATAAAATAATTGATGGTGAAAACAAAATATTAATGCCTGGACTCATTAACACACACAATCATATATCTATGAATCTTTTTAGAGGTATAGCAGACGATATACCATTAGAAACATGGTTAAAGGATAACATTTGGCCCTTAGAAGCTGGATTAAATGGAAAATATTGTTATGCTGGAGCTATTTTAGCAGCAATTGAAATGATAAAATCCGGAACTACTACATTTAATGATATGTATTTTTTTATGGAAGATGTAGCTAATGCAACTAAAGATTCAGGAATTCGAGGATGTTTATCCCATGGAATGATTGATTTTGGAGATCCTGAAAAAAGAGAAAAAGAATTTAAAGAAAATATCAAGTTAATCAAAAATTGTAATAATAAAGCAGAAGGAAGAATAAAAACATTTTTTGGGCCTCATTCTCCAGTAACTGCTTCAAAAGAGCTATTAGAAAGAGTGAGAAAAGAAGCCAATAAATATAATGTTGGAATTCATATCCATATGAATGAAACTCAGATAGAAGTTGAAAATGTTCTTAAAACCACTGGTAAGAGGCCTTTTGAATATCTTGAGGAACTTAAGTTCTTAGGTGATGATGTAATAGCTGCCCATGGAGTATGGTTATCTAAAGAAGAAATGAATATTATAAAAAATCGAGATGTTAAAATATCCCATAATCCGTGCAGCAATATGAAATTAGCTTCAGGAATATCCCCAATAAATGAATTATTAGAAAAAAAAATTTGTGTAAGTTTAGGAACAGATGGTGCTGCATCAAACAATAATTTAGACATGTTTGAAGAGATGAAATTCGCATCACTTCTTCAAAAAGTCAATACTATGAATCCTCAATCTCTTCCGTCTGATATGGCTCTTAAGATGGCTACTTTAAATGGAGCTAAATCTTTAGGATTAGAAAATGATATAGGTAGTATAGAAGTGGGTAAAAAAGCAGATGTGATTTTAATAGATGTTGATAGTGCTAATATGACCCCTATGAGTAAAAAAATCAGTTCTAATTTAGTTTATTCTGCAAATGGCTCTAATGTTCATACAACCATTTGTAATGGTGAAATATTAATGGAAAATAGAAAACTAACAAAGTTAAATGAAGCTGATATTTTACAACAAGGCAATATAGCTATTAAAGAATTAATTGAAGCTAAAGAAGCTGAAAATTAATTTAAAGAAAATAAATCACTGCAAAAAAAAATAAATTAATTTGAATAAAAATAAATCACTAAAAAAAAAAATTAATTTAAAGAAAATAAATCACTATAAAAAAAATTAATTTAAAGAAAATAAATCACTAAAAATTAATTAAAAGAAAATAAAATTATCTAGCAATGAATTTCACTTCATTTTTGTTCATAACAATACTTTTTTTCCATTCAGATTTTGTTTCAGGATAATCTTCTCTAAAATGAGCACCACGACTTTCTTTTCTAATTAAAGCTGATTTAACTACAAGTATAGCTATTTCAATCATGTTAATAACTTCTAATCCTTCTTGTAATCCTTTATTAAAATGAGTTTCAGTAGTTATATCCATATCTTTCAACTTTTGTTTTAGAAGATTTATTTCATTCATTGCCTCTTTAAGACCATTTTCATTTCTAATAATAGCTACTTTGTTCCACATCAAAGTTTGAAGAGCTTTTTTTATTTCAAACGGACGAATATTCCCTTTTTTTATGAGTGATTCGATTCTAGACTCTTCTTTTTTGATTTCTTCTTCATTTATCTGAAAATCAGTATTCTTTGCAGATAATGATGCAGATGTTCCTGCTCTTTTTCCAAATACTTGAGTATCAGCTAATGCATTGCCACCAAGTCTATTTGCCCCATGGATTCCTCCAGTAACTTCACCTGCAGCAAAAAGATTAGGTATTGAAGAGTTACAATTTTCATCAATTTTAACTCCACCCATGAAATGATGAGCTGTTGGAGCTACCTCCATTGGCTGATTTCTAATGTCTAAATCAACATCTAAAAATTGTAAAAGCATTGTTTCAAGTTTTTCTTCAATTAATTCATTTGATAGATGACTCACATCTAGATAAACTCCATGATTTTCATTTCCCCGACCTTCTCTAATTTCATTATAAATAGCTCTAGAGACAACGTCACGGGTAGCTAACTCCATTCTATCGTCATAATTACCCATAAATCTTTCATTATTTTTATTTAATAGAATTCCTCCTTCACTACGAACAGCTTCAGTTACAAGTATACCTTTTCTAGATTCAGGATAAAACATTCCAGTAGGATGAAATTGAATCTCTTCCATGTCAATTAAATCAGCACCAGCATTCCAAGCTAATGCAAAGCCATCCCCATTCTTTTGAAATGTGTTTGAAGTGACAGGATATAATTGACCTGCACCACCAGTAGCTAAAATCACTGCTTTAGCTTGGAAAAATACAGTTTTAGAGTTTCTTAGATATAATCCTACAGCTCCAATTACAGTAGACTTGGTTTTATCTAAAACAAGAGAAGTTATCATTACTTCATCTATTGTAGCTATTTCTCTCTTAATTATTTCTTCTTTAAGTGCCATTATTATTTCATGTCCAGTTCTATCTCCTTGAAAACAAGTCCTTTTAAAGGTTTGACCTCCAAAAGGTCTTTGATTCAATTCACCAGAATCTTGTCTATCAAAAAGAGCACCATAATCTTCTAAATCAATTAATCTATCAGGAGCTTCATCAACTAATATTTTAGCTAAATTTGGATCATTAAGATATCCTCCACCCTTTAATGTATCCTCAAAATGAACATCTTTTGTATCTTCTTTATCAACAAAAGCAAACACGGCATTATAACCACCTTCAGCCATTCCAGTGCATCCAGATCTGAAAGAAAGACCTTTAGATATTATAAGTGGTTTCAATCCTTGATTTGATACCTCAATAGCTGCACGGCACCCTGCTCCACCAGATCCAATAATTAACACATCAGATTCAATAATCCTACTTTCCATGATTATTATATATTGAAGTAGCTTTATTTAATTTTTATGATAATTAGACAGCCAAAAGATAAATTTTCTAAAAATTAATATAAACTTTAAAAAAATAATGAAGATAGTTAAAAAGTTAAAAATAATAATTTAAAACAATAGTTTTTTTTATAATAAAATTAATAATAATATTAAATTAGTCAATTAATAAATGATGCTAATTAAATAAATAATCATTACTATAATTAATAAGAAATCCTAAATAAATACCCATGATCTTAATAAATTAACTATACAAATACATTTAATAAGCTCAATCAATAAATAATCATAATTAAATAAGAAATCCTAAACAAATACCCATAATCTAAATAAATTAACTATACAAATATATTTAATGATATAAATGAAAATTGAAGGAAATATTGCCACAGGATATGGAAAAGGAGCCTACTTTTTGGGACAAGAGTTCTATAAAAATAAATTCAATGAAAAATGTGGTTTTATTCCATTTCCTGGAACATTAAATATCATTGTTCCAGAAGAGAAGTTAGAATATATTAAAAAATTAAAAAATAGTTCTAAGAACACGATAAAATCAGATGAAGGATTTGGTGGTGTTAAATATATTAAAGCTATCTTAGAAAATAGTATAACTGGAGCTATTGTATTCCCTGACAAAACAACTCATGAAGAAAATTATTTAGAATTTATAGCTGAAGATAATCTAAGGAAAAAACTTAATTTAAAAGATGGAGATAAAGTTAAGATTCAAATTACTGATTTTTAATATTCTTCAATAAAATAAGTAAATAATAACTACAGGAGATATATTTTATTAAATAATTAATAATTTATTAATAGTAATTACCATAATACAGATAAAGGTGAGATCATGTTAAATAAAGCATTGAAAGCATTGCAAAATGGTGAATTTATTCTTATGTTTGATGATGAAAAGAGAGAAAGTGAAACAGACATGATAATAGGAGCTGAATTCGTTACAGGTCGTGAAGTAGCTACTATGAGAGAGGATGCTGGAGGATTGATTTGTTGTTGTATTCATCCAGATTTCTGTGATAAATTAAAATTACCATTTATGACAGATATCATGAATGCAGCCACTGAAAAATATCCAGTGCTAGGAGAATTAATTCCAAATGATATTCCTTATGATGAAAGATCTTCATTTTCAATTTGGGCAAATCATAGAAAAACTTTCACCGGGATAACCGATAATGATAGAGCATTAACCATAAATAGTATGGCAAAATTATGTAAGGAAGAAAGATTTTCTGAATTTGGAGAAGAATTTAGATCTCCTGGCCATGTATCTCTTCTTAGAGGAGCTAATAATTTGCTTAAAAATAGACAAGGCCATACAGAAATAGGATTAGCTATGGCTCAAATGGCAGGGATAACTCCAGTTACAGTTGTATGTGAAATGATGGATGGAAAAACTGGAGAAGCCAGAACAATAGCTGATGCTGAAAAATATGCAGAAGAACATGATCTTGTATTTTTAGATGGAAATATTGTAATTGATGAATATCTAAAATAAGTAGCTAATTTATTTAAAAATGCATTATAAGAAAAAATAGCTAAGTAAAAGATAAATGAACTATTAAAAACAACAAAAACAATTAATAAATAATAAATAATAAATAATAAATAATAAATAATAAATAATAAATTAAAAAGCAATAAAAACAATTAATAAATGAAGTGTGAACTATTGATTAAGATTAAAAATATTTTTTTATTTCATCAAAAGATAGATATCCTTGAAATTTAGGAATAGGCATCATTTGAATTATTGTTTCTAAATCAAGATATTTTTCAATTGTATCAAGGGCAGCTAATGAAAAATCATCATAGTTAATTTCTACCTCTGGTGTTGTTTTTCGTTCATCAAGTTTTATCTTAGGAATAGCTAATATTTCTTCAACACCAGTCTGATTTTCTATGAATGTAGCTATTTCATTAAATATTTTCATATCATAAACTTTATTTAATATGATTCCATTGATATTTACCCCCATTTCTTTCAAAATTTTGCTGTGAGCAATTAAATCAATAGCTGCTGATTCAATTCCTCCCTTATTCACTCCAGAAACTAATAACAGGGGAATATTTGATGAAATAGCTATTTCTACACCAGAATAGGGTATTTTTTCATTTAAAAGTCCTGTGAAAACACTCATCACTCCTTCAATTACTACGAAGTCGTAATCTAATTTTTTAACTCTCTTTAAAGTTTCTTCTATATCCATCCATCCCAAATGCCCTATCTTAATAGATGCAAAGTCTTCCATTTTTCCTTTCGTGAGGTAAAGGGCTGGGATTGTATCTCTAACATCTGGTCCAACTTTTAAAATAGCTACTTTAAACCCTTTTTTTGTTAAAGCTCCAGCTATTCCTGTTGTTATAAAAGTTTTTCCAGAATCAGAGCCTGTACTTCCAATCATTAAAGTTGGAGGGATATTATTTTCGCAAGTATTATGGGAATTGTGTATAGACTTAGAAAAATCATTATTAGCTATTTTCTTAGTAGAAACAATCCCTTTATTAATAACTACCGGATAATTAATAGCTATTCCAGAATTAATAGCTAATTCAGTCTTAATAACTTTTTTAACTTTTTTATTATCTTCAAATATTTGCTTTTTAGTTTCACCAGTAGCATCTAAAAAATTAAATACATTTTCAACAATAAGAGGATTATTATCAAGAATACCATGAATCATGGTTCCAATAACATTACCATCATCATTTCTAACTCCAGAAAGAACAGAACTATCAACATCAGAATAATTAGCTCTTCTTAGTTTAGAATAAATTATTGGTATTTCATTGTTTTCAATATTACCATATGTATGAGAGTGGAATCCACGAATATTATCTTTTATTTTATGTGTTAAAAAAGAGTCATTTTTAGTATATGCTTCAACCCTATCATTATTAATTAGTGGTGAAAAATCAACATCGAGAAGTCCTATTCCTTTTTTTATAATTGGGCAAGGAGATTTTCTTCCAACATCAGTTTGATTGGCCAATGATTGAAACCCAGAGCATATTCCTATTATGAATTTACCTTCACTAGCTATTTTTTTTAATTCCTTCTCTAAATCAGATCCCAAAGAATTAGCTTCGATGATACTTCCCCCAGGGATTATGATTCCATCTAAGACTTTATGAGCTTTAATCCCATTTACTAGGCCATTAGATTTTACAATGTTTGTTGGAAGATTTCCAAAATCTTCAAATCCTGGAAGAGATCCTTTAATATAAGCTAATCCAATGTTCATCATTATACCAATAGCTATTTTCTATATTTAATAATTGTTTTGTTAATTAAAATATGATAATAATCATTAATAATAAAAATAAGTAATTAATAATTGTTATGGTAATTATAATGATTCAAAAGCATTCATAGCTTTTAAAATCTTAAGATCATCATTTGGTTTAGCTTGTAATTGTAAACCAACTGGGATTCCATTTGACTCTCCTGCTTTAATACTTCCTGCTGGTATTCCTGCTAAATTAGCTATTACTGTTAAAATATCATAGGCATACATTTCCATTGGCTCAAGCTTTTCTCCGATTTTATGAGGAAGTTTTGGAACAGTTGGTCCTATTATTAAATCAACATCTTTAAGAAGTTTGCTTATTTCATTTCTTATGAGTGATCGTGCTTGTAATGCCCTTTTATAATATTTACCACTAAATTCTTGTTGAGAAATATATGCTCCCATTTCAATTCGTCTTAAAACTTCTTTTCCACAGACATCCTCAATTTTATGTCCATATTTTCTTCCATCATACTTTCTAGTACTTGAGAAAAATTCGACATAGTTAATTAAGTAATATGTAGGTAGGCACAAATCAATATAATCGAAGCTTAATTCCACTACTTCACCACCAAGGTCGGTGATTTTATCAACTGAATTATCAATTATCTTATTGATATTCTCATCAGTCACTTCATTGAATTGCTTACAGGTTGCTATCTTCATATCTTTAAAGGCATTTTCTGAATTTTCAGTTATTGAATCTGTGAAAACAGGAAAATCTTGATTTAAACTAGTACATTCTGTTTCATCATAACCAACAATAGTATCTAAAGCTATAGCTATTCCAGTTGTATCATTAGCTAGTGGACCAATTTGATCCAGACTCATCGAAAGATCCAAAAGGCCTTGTCTTGAAACAGCCCCGTAAGTTGGCTTAAAACCTATAACTCCACAATGAGAGGCGGGATTTCTTATTGAACCTCCAGTATCACTACCTAAACTAATATCACACATCTCTGCTGCGATAGCCGCTGCACTTCCACCACTAGATCCCCCAGGAATCCTTCCAAGAGCTGCAGGATTGTCTGTAGCTCCATGAAAAGAACTTTCAGTTGAACTACCTGCTGCAAACTCATCCATATTAGTTATTCCAATTATTATCCCATCATTTTCTTTTATTCTTTTGATGACAGTAGCATCATAGCTACTACAATAATTTTCCAGTGTTTTAGAAGATGCAGAGATTATATGATCCTCTACATTGATATTAGCTTTTATTCCAAATACTAAACCAGCTAAAGATCCAACTTTTTCTCCATTGTTTAGTTTAGTATCAATTTCCTTGGCCTTAGCTAAAGATCCAGTTTTATCCACTTCTAAAAAAGCATTTAAGGAACCGTTTTTCTTTTCAATTATGGTTGCAAAGTTTTCTACATTATCCTGTGCTTTTAATTCTTGATTTTTTATTGCTTCTAATTTTCCTAAAATATTCATTAAAACACCTGATATAATAAATAGGCTATAATTATAGATAATTTAATAATTATGATTAAATCGACAATGATTTACTGTGAATTTAACAAGTATGATCAAATCAACAATGATTTACTGTGAATTTAACAAGTATGATTTAAATCGACAATGATTTACTGTGAATTTAACAATTATTCTTTAATAGTAATTCAAATAATTATACTTTTATAAATTTTAGTAATTATAATTTAAGATATATACAAAGATAAATTTCTAATATATACAATAATCATGATATTATAATCCAAATAATTGATTTTATCAAATAGGATTTATAATAATATAATTATATTTTTTAAGTTTAAATAATTAAGCAATTATTTAATATGAAAAAATTAATATTAACTAATAAAGATATCAAATATTGATAAAATGGAGAAGGATAATGTTAAAAAAAGCTGTTGTGTTTGATATTGCTGGAACATTAATTAAAAGATGTAGGGCTGTAAAAAATATAAATACTGGGAAATTATCTGAATCAGGATCATTAGAACTAGTTGATAAGTTAGGAAACAGTGCTCTTGTTGTAATGCAAATTGATACGCGAAAATCCATTATGAAAGCTGATCCTAAAGAGAAATTGTATGATTTTCTAACAAACAATGCCATAGATGTAGATATTAGCTATTCTTCATCAAACATTAGAAAGAACGATATTTTAAAGAAACTCAAAGATAATACTGTGACAATGAAAGAATTTCAAAATGTTGCTTCTTATTTAAAGAAAAAAAATAACTTTATTCAACTTTGTAGTGGATCCGCTTTTCTATTCAATGTCTCAAATGATGAAATAGAATATATAATAGCTGCAGGAGGCCAAATATTCCCCCATGTAGCTTGTGTAATCCAAACATTAAAAAATCAAGGTATTGAACCTTTTATAGCATCTGGAGATCGAAAAGAATCATTGCATGAAATTGGAAAGATAATTAATATCCCCAAAGAGAATATATTCGATACTGCAAACACTTTGAGAAAAGAAAAAATAGTGGTAGAATTAAAGAGTAGATACAAAGTAATGATGGTAGGTAATGGACCTAATGATATTTTAGCCTTCAAAAAAGCAGATTTGAGCGTTCTCACATTGGAACAGAATGAGCCAATTTCTCAAAGCATAATTGATGAAGTAGATATCGTCATTAATAATATAACAGAACTATTAGATATTAATTTTTGAATAAAATAATTATTGTTAGTTAATTATTATTAGTTAATTATAATAAAGTATTAACAAAAATGTTGTTATATCAAATATTATTTGTTTTCACTGCCTAATTGAGTAATTAAGAATTTTTTACTTTTTAAAACATCTTCATAGCTATTTAATTCGATTATTCCCATATCAATACACTTTAAAATTTCATAGTTAAAGTTGCTTGTTCCTTCCCCAAGTAAAAGATGTTGGTCCTTTAAACCATTATTATCATTTAAATGAAAATAAGCAATATTATGCGTCTTTAAGATATCTAATGGATTTTTATATGTGTTAGCATGACCCCAATCAATAGTAGCTGAAGAACCAACATTTTCCACGATCATTTTATGTTCTACAGGGCAGTTAGCTAAATAAGAAAATTTTTTAGGCATATTTTCAATAGATAATGTTATTCCAATATCATCGGCATAATCTTGACAATTTTTGAGGGTTTCAATACTATATTCAATAGCTAAATCCCTAATTCTTCTTTCTCTTCTATGAACCATGCCGGGATGCGTAGTAATAGCTTCCGCATTTAAAATATCAGCTAAATTTAGTGTTTCAATGGTTTGTTTTTCTGTTTCATCCCTTATTCCTTTATTCATACTTGCAGGATTTAAATCTATGGTTGGAGCATGGAGAAAAATCTCAATATTGCATGATTTAGCTAGATCAGCTATTTCATCTATTTTTAGTTTTTTTCTGTTGTTTATTAAATATCTAGGCCAATAAGGACCTTCACACAATATTTCAATTCCTGCAAACCCGTCCTTTTTAGCTATTTGAAAAATTTTATCCAATGGCTTCATAAAAAGAGCCAATGATGAAAAACCTATTTTCATTTTTACACTCCTTAATCATGATATATCGTGTTTGCAATTACTAGATTTTTTATTTGTTTTTAATGTTAAATATGTTGTTTTTAATTTTAAAAATATCATACTACCTCCATATATAACATGTATATTTTTAAAAACATTTTTTTTCTCTAGATTAGACATTTATCTATTCTTTTAAAACATACTTCATGATTTTATTGTGAATTAACGATTATGATTAAATTATGTATTAACAATATTATTATTTTCTAATTTAAGTCCATTATTAAAATAATAATCTTAATTAAAAATAGTTAACGATTTTGATTGTTAATATAGAAGATATTAACGATGATTATTGCCAATCTAAGAGATATCAATGATAGTCATTAATATCTATCGAAACATTTATATAGAGAATATAGCAAATATGTATATATCCAAAATTGGATATATCCTAAAAATAATATATCACAATTAGATACTATGTTAAACATTCAAAACTTAAATTTTGCAATATGCATCAATTAAGATTCATGTTATTGTAATGGAAGTGAAATTTATGAGAGACCAGATAAATAAAAAATTTGAAGAACATTGGCACAAGTTTGGTCCTAAAAGTTCTTTTCATGATTTTGATAAGAAGCTATTGAAACACTCTATAGGAGGAATGATGAAAAAGAAATTGGTAACTTTCATCATTCTTTGGATCATAACAAAAGAAAGAACATACGGATATGAATTGATTAAAAAATTAAATGAAGGTTGGGAATGTCCAATTGAAGATGACGATTTAAAAGAAATGCAAGAAGACAAAAAGAGACGTGGAAGAGAAGGACTGGGTTCTAATAGAATATATCCAATATTAAGAGACCTCGAGAGAAAAGGGCTGATAGAAGGTACTTGGGAAATGGAAGGTAAACGAAAGATAAAATATTATGAAGCTACTCAAAAAGGTGTAGTTACAATGAATAAAGTACAAATAATCCTTAAAACTAGAACTCCTCCAATATTCAAAGAATTTATAAAAGAAAATATATTTGATGATTAGAAATTAGAAAAAAACTAAAAGATCTAATAAAATAAAAGAAGGAAAAAATAAGATTGTTAATGTGTAAGCTGATTACAATGTTCAAAAAAGATAATTATATAGAATCTATAATTAAAAAAGAATATGATGTGGGACCCACGCCTTATTACTTTTTAAACTAAATGTAAAGAAAAATACATCTAAAAAAAAATAGCTATTAGAAATTAAAATTAAAATAGCTATTAGAAATTAAAATTAAAATAGCTATTAGAAATTAAAATAGCTATTAGAAATTAAAATAGCTATTAAAAATTAAAATTAAAATAGCTATTAGAAATTAAAATACACATCAAAAATACATGAAAAAATTGAAATTTAAATATTAAAATATTTATATAGTAAAAAATCATTAAAAGTCGATGGATGGTGAAAAATAAATGAAATATGCAATAGAAACTGAATCTCTTACAAAAAAATATGATGATTTTTTAGCTGTAGATGCTCTTGATATGAAAGTAAAAAATAAGAGTATTTTTGGATTTTTAGGTCCAAATGGAGCTGGAAAAACCACTACTATAAAGATGTTAACTTGTTTGATTCAACCTACACACGGAACAGCCAGTGTGTCCGGATATGATATAACTAAAAAACCAGATGAAGTAAGAAAAAAAATAGGAATGGTTCCTCAACTAGTTAGTTTATATGGAGATTTAACTGCTAGAGAAAATGTAAGTCTATGTGCTGACTACTATGGGATCCCAAAGGATAAGCAAGAAGAAAGAATAGCTGATCTTATGGAACTTGTAGATATCAAATATGCTGAAAATAAATTAGTTAAACAAATGTCTGGAGGACAAAAACAAAAAGTTTCTGTTGTTGCTAGTTTAATCCACAAACCAGATGTCTTATTCTTAGATGAACCTACAATTGGATTAGATCCTACCACAAAATTAGTTTTATGGGAATTAATTCAAGAATTGAATGACAATGGCCATACCATTATATTATGTTCTCATGACATGTATGAAGTTGAAAAATTATGTGAAAATATTGGAATAATGAATAATGGTAAATTAGTTGCATTTGATACCCCTCAAAAGTTAAAAGATAATTTGATGGCTAAACAAGAAGAAATTTTTGTTAAAGATTATCCTTTGATGAATGAAATGAAAAATAACATATCAGATATTACAGATCATCAAGCTTCAGAAGTTACTAAAAATAAACTTGATACCCATATACCTACCACAGAATTAAGTATGATGGTTGATAATTTAAGTGACACTATCATTGAAAAAATAAAAGATTTAAATTTTGTATATGGAGTTAAACAGAGCCATAACAAAAGAATAAGTGTAGATATTGATCAATTTTCAAAGGATGATGGAATAAATGAAGTTATTGAAATTATTATGAAAAATAATGGAAATATAACTTCTATAACTACGAATGATCCATCACTAGAAGATGTATTTGTTGATTTAACAGCGAAAAAGAAATTTGAATCCATAGACATTGAAGCTGTTAAATAATAGCTAAAAAAATATTTACCTAGAAATAAAATAAGAAGTTGATTGATGCTTTAATAAGATTGATTAGAACAATTAATTACTTAAATTACTAATAAAAATTAATTAAAACAATTAATTACTTAAATTACTAA
Organism: Methanobrevibacter cuticularis; assembly: GCF_001639285.1. Lineage (GTDB taxonomy): Archaea > Methanobacteriota > Methanobacteria > Methanobacteriales > Methanobacteriaceae > Methanobaculum > Methanobaculum cuticulare. The sequence goes on from NZ_LWMW01000091.1 coordinate 32,878, forward strand.
TAAAAATTAATTAATAATTATAATAAATTAATTAAAACAATTAATTACTTAAATTACTAATAAAAATTAATTAATACTTATAATAAATTAATTAAAACAATTAATTACTTAAATTACTAATAAAAATTAATTAATACTTATAATAAATTAATTAAAACAATTAATTACTTAAATTACTAATGAAATTTACAAAATTAATTAAATTGAGTAGTGAGATTTAAAAATTACAAGATATTAAAGGAAAAGATATTATGGAAACGAAAAAAATATTGTGGATGCTTAAAAAAGATCTTTTATCTCTTTGGAGGCATAAAACACGCCTTATATCCATGTTAGTATTTCCAATTATTATGATAACCTTATTTGGTTATGGAATGGGAGGTTCAATTGAAAATATCCCTGTAGCAGTTGTAGAACAAAGCCATGGTAATGTGACAGACATGACTTTAATGGCTATTAAAAATACATCTATGTTTGAAGTAAAAAGTATTACTAATGATGTAAATAAAGCAAAATCTATGGTTGATAGTGGAGAGGTGAAAGCAGCCATTATTCTTCCATCGAATTTTGAGGATCTAAGTGATGATCAGGCTAAGACGGTTGTTCTCTATTTAGATTCCTCTGATCAAATAGCTGGTCAAGCCATAGTTCCTTCAACTCAAGGATTATTTGCTCAAATTGGATCTCAGATTGGGGCAGAAAAACTAGCTACATTATCTGTTACAGGACCTACGGCATCAGTTACAGGTGAAAATATTAGTACTGAAAGCTCAGGTGAGACTAGCACTGAGAGTGAAGGAACTGATGTTGCCAATGGTATTACTAACAGCCTTAATGGAGTAGTAAATACAATAAATCTTCAAATAAATAAGATATATGGAGATATTGCATATATTGACTTTTTAGTTCCAGCAATACTAGCTATGACAATGATGATGTCATGTATGATGGGAATGGGACAGTCTATAGCAGGTGAAAGAGAAACTGGAGAATTAGCTAGGTTATTCATGACTCCGACAAGTGTTGCTACAGTTATTGGTGGAAAAATTATCTCAAAACTCACTATTGAAACAGCAAAAGCAATTCTACTTCTTGTAACAGCCATATTGCTCTTTGGAATAACAATAAATGGAAATATAGCTTTGGCCGTGATAATGCTTATTATAGGAGCATTATGTTTTGTTGGATTTGGAATAATGATATCTGCAACTGCATCTAGTCAAGAAGATTATACACAAATGGTTATGCCATTTACCATGCCTATGATGTTTGTATCTGGTGTTTTTTATCCTATAGAAACAATGCCATGGATATTCCAGAAAATAGCTTATATAGCTCCATTAACGTATTTAAATGATGCTATGAGAGGAATAATGCTAAAAGGAGCTGGATTAGGAGATGTTTGGATTGATATTGTCGTTCTACTTGGCTTTACAGCTTTATTCTTTGGATTAGGAGTAGTAAGATTTAATAGAGATGTGTGAGTAAGAGACCTGGAATATTTAATCGATAATTAGGTGTTAAAATGAATAAAAAAGGAATATTTATAATTTTAATAAGTTTAATAGCTATTGGATCTCTTACAGGAGTTTCAAGTGCAAATTGGACAATGTTCCATGAAAATACAGAACATACTGGATATCTTGCAGAAGCAGGAAATTTTGTATCTAATTTATGGACAACATATATGGGAGGAGTTGTTAAATCTTCACCCGCAATAAAAGATAAAGTTATTTATTTAGCTACAGAAAATGGAATGTTAAAAGCTATCAATATGGAAAATGGAGATGAAAAATGGAGCTATGACCTAGGGGGAACAATAGTAGCTTCACCAGTAATAGATGGAAATAATTTGTTTATTGGTACATCTGAAGGATATATGTATAGTTACAATGTAGAAGACAAAAAAATATCTTGGAAATTCAAAGTATCCAAACCTATTGAATCTACTGCTTCAATAAAAGATGGAATATTATATTTTGGAGCAAATAATGGAAGAATATATGCCCTTAATGCAAATGATGGCTCTAAAATATGGGAAAGTGAAGTTGGTGGAAAAGTAAAATCTTCACCAGCAGTGGTTAATGGAACTTTATTTATTGGATCAACAAATGGAAAAATTTTTGGACTAAGTGCTAGTGATGGAACTAAAATTTGGAATTATGTAACTGGAGATGCTGTAACATCTTCTCCTGCTTATACCCAAGGAAAAATATTTATAGGCTCAGAAGATGGAACTATCTATAGTTTAAATTCAACAGATGGATCTGTTGTTTGGAAACATGAATTGGGAAATAAAGTAATCTCATCACCGACTATTGATAATAGAGAAAATAGTGTGTTTATTGGATCTGATAATGGATATATCACATCATTAGATTTAAGGGATGGAACTTTCAAATGGGAATATAAAACAGGTGCAGCAGTTCAATCAACTCCAGCACTTTATGGGGATAAAATAGCTATTGGTTCTAACGATGGAAGTATTTATGTTTTAAATAAATACACTGGTAATGTAGAATTCAATTATAATCCTGGAACTTATATATTTAATTCAGCTATTAGTTCTTCACCAGTAGTTTACGGAAAAAGTTTATTTGTTGCTGGAAATGATGGATATTTATATTCACTAGATAGTGAAAAATTAGAAGCTCCGACATCCATATTCCTATACTACACTATAGCTATTTTAATAGCTGTTGTTGCAATTATAATAGCTTTATTAATAGTACGAAAAAAACGAATGCAAAATTAAAAACAATGAATAATTATGATAATAAATACTTAATTAAATATATGAGATAGTTCCCCATGAAATACTATCTATGAATACATTTAATTTTATTGCAATTATCTACTTTATTTTCAAATTATATTATTATTTTATTATTATAATCATTTTATTATTATAATTATTTTATTATTATAATCATTTTATTATTATAATCATTTTATTATTATAATCATTTTATTATTATAATCATTTTATTATTATAATCATTTGATTACTTGAAAATTATATCAATAAAAATATATATCTAAAAATAGTGATTTAATTAATATTAGTTATATAATCATTTAATAAAATGTTTATATTATTATTTATAGAATGTTTATAATTATTTAGTAAAAATAGAAATAAAGAAATATATACTATTATTACTTAATTATAGAATGAAAAAATAGAAATAAATATCTGATTAATTATCTTTTTTTAGGTGAATCTCGATTGTAGAAACATTTGTATTTGCTCCATCACTTCCAGCAATTTCTTCAGTGGAAATGTCTATATTTTCAATATCCATGTCTGGAATAAAACGGTTTCTGACGATTTCCGCTACATCAACAGCTCTACTAATGGCCCTACCTCTAGCTTTTAAAATGACTTCGGGCGCACCATTGTTCATTTGAGTAACTACTGCGAGCACATAATTCATTACAGGCTTATTTCCTATGTAAACAATATTTTCTTCTGACATTAAATGGACCTCCAACTTGATGTTGTATTATATATAGTAATACCATTATATAATTCTTATGTTTATATATAGTTATGTTTTTATATAATTCATATAAAAAGAATTTACTTAAAATATAAATAAACAAATAATAATGCTTATTCATCTAATAAGAGAATCTATTTATATATGAAAACAATTATCATTGAGCTTCTTTTATCATCAAAATTTTATTAATTGAATTTAAAACAGCATCTACACTGGCCATAATTACATCTTCACGAGTAGATCTTCCTGTAGCCTTATTAGCATCTTCATCAGAAGTTATAACAAATACTTCGGCTAATGCATCAGTTCCTCCAGTAATAGCATCAATATTGTATTCTTCAAGATCTATATTTGTAGTATCTTTTACTAAATCTTGAATTGCGTTTAAAGCTGCATCAACTGGACCAACACCAATACTAGATGTTTCTTTGACTTTACCATTAATCATCAATTTAACAGTAGCTGTAGCCGATACAGATTCTCCTGTCATAACAGATAATCCAAGCAACTTAATCGATTCCTCTTTAGCTTTACCCAGAACTGTTACTGCTATCGCTTTCAAATCAGCATCAGTAATACATTTACCCTTATCACCAAGACCTTTAACCTGATGATATACAGAATCGAACTGATCTTGGTTCAACTCAATGTCATATTCTTCAAGCTTAGCTTTTAAAGCACTGGCTCCTGTATGTTTGCCCAAAGCTATTTTCCTTTTGTGACCAACTAATTCCGGAGGTATTGGTTCATATGTAGCAGCATTCTCAAGCACACCATGCACATGAATTCCAGACTCATGAGCAAATGCATTTTCTCCAACAATTGGCTTTGTGGGTGGCATTTTAATACCAGTAATACGTGAAACATATTCAGATAAATTAAATAGCTGAGTAGTATCTATATCTAAATCTATACCATAAGCTATTTTCAAAGTTACAACTAATTCTTCAAGAGAAGCATTTCCTCCTCTTTCACCTATTCCATTTACAGTCACATGAGCCTGTTCTGCTCCAGCTTCAATACCCATTAATGAATTAGCAACAGCTAAACCAAAATCATTGTGGAAATGAATACTTATAGGCACTTTTAATTCATTTTTAAGTTTTGATATTAACAATTTAGCTGTGGTAGGAACTAAAACACCTACTGTATCAGGAACATTAATTAAATCAGCCCCAGCTGACTCAGCTGCTTTATATACTTCAATTAAATAATCTTCTTCTGTTCTAGTTGAATCTTCAGCTGAAAATTCTACGGTTATTCCATGATCTTTAGCATATTCAATAGCTGTAACTGCTTTATCAATTACTTCTTCTTTAGACATCTTTAATTTAAAATCTCTGTGAAGAGAAGAAGTTCCAATGAATGTATGTACATAACTCAAATCACAATCAAGCAAAGCATCAATATCATTTTTAAGAACTCTAGCCAAACCACATAAATTAGCATTCAATCCCAAATCATTGATTAATCTAGCAGATTCTCTTTCTCCTACAGATACTGCAGGAAATCCAAACTCTATTGTATTTACTCCGAGGTTATCTAACTTTTGAGCTATTTGTATTTTCTCATCAACTGTTAGAGCGACCCCAGGTGCTTGTTCTCCATCACGGAGAGTTGTATCAAAAATTTTAACTGAATCAGGAAGATTCATATGTTTTTTTGATTTCTCTAAGTTGTTTGCTTCCACAATCATTCCTCAATATTCTAGTTAGCTATATTATATGTTATACATATTTCATCACAGCTATTATAACTTATATATTACGCATATTTCATCACAGCTATTATAACTTATATATTACGCATATTTCATCACAGCTATTATAACAATGATAAAAAAAATTATCAAATAGCTATTGAAAACTTAACAAATTATAGCTATTGAAAACTTAACAAATTATAGCTATTGAAAACTTAACAAATTATAGCTATTGAAAACTTAACAAATTATAGCTATTTTAAAATATGTTTGCTATAGTATAAATAATTATTAAGATGAACATTTGAATCATTTTAAAAAAATTAATCAACTATAACTTAGACCTAAAAGATAATAAATTATTATTTTACACCTAAAAAAATTAATCAATTATTAACTCACACCAATAGCTAGTGTTAAAAAATTTCTAACTCCTGGAGCTAATCCTAATATAAAAATAGCTAATTTTAAGGTTCCAGAGAGAATTTCATCCTCAATATATTTATCAATGAGATACAAAGATAAGGTGATGACAAGTATTTTCAATGGAAACATGGTAATAGCTGTTCCAGAGAGATCATAGATTGAATTTGGAAGAACATGCTGCTCCCAATACCCATAAAAATCAACAGCCATAAATGTGGTTGAAGCATCAAATATATGAGCAGATAGAATAGCTAAATTAATTTTATTTTTAAATAAACTCCAAAATTTCCCAATGATTATAAATATGCCACTTAAAAAACTCCAAACAATCAAAACTTGAGCAATAGCTATTAAATTTAATGAATGAATGTTAATCAAATTAGGAATAGCTAAAAACAGTCCTATAAAAAATATCGTATATCTATAATCAATATTTTTTCTATTTTGAAGAAATACTCCAAAAAGAAGTGAAATTATAGCCAATGCTCCAACTATAAAATAAATTCCTGGAGTTATTAAAAACCAGTTATAAGGATAAATTCCATTATCTACAAGAGCTCTTACTCCAGAACCTAGGAATATGAAAGGAATTAAGGGAAAAATTAAGTCTGTAGGATTTATATTATAGTGTTCAAAGATTTTTATTATTCCAAAGATAGCAATGATTAAAATTATCCCATAAAATAGTGTATTGAATAATGTATATCCTGAAAAAAAGTATTTTTGAAAAAAATCTAAAATAGCTATTTCTATTGTCATGTGCCTATTTCCTTTAATTAATATTTATTTTAGAAATGATATCAATTATTAATATATCACATCAATAATTAGATTTAAAAAATGATTCTTTAATAATTAATATATCACATCAATAATTTATTTAAAAAATGATTCTTTAATAATTAATATATCACATCAATAATTTATTTAAAAAATGATTCTTTAATAATTAATATATCATATTAATATTGATAAGAAAATGATTGTTTTAATAATTGATTTTTAAATATATTATTTTTTCATATAATACCATATTAATTAATATATTATAGTAATAATAATTTTATCCAAAATAGCTTGGTAATTAATAATAAAAATTAATAAAAACAAGGATATTGATAAAAAATCATTTTAAAATTATATGTCCTCAAATAACTAATTTATCGATTAATAAATTCTTCTAATCTTTTTATTAAATACTTCTTTAGCTATTAAATAGTTTGAAGTTCTATGGCCTTTAGCTATGGTTTTCCTTTTTCTAATAGTCTCTAAAATATCATCAATAGAGGGTTCATCTTCAATGGCAATATCAGTGAGTTCTGTATAACAATTTCCAATAGCACCTATAAAATGCGAATCACTAGATCCTATCTGAGCTAGATTTCGTTTAATAGCTAATTTTTTTCCTTTATAGTTGGAATAGCCAAGAATATATCTTGCATTTTTTGTTTCTACACCTTCGATATCAAGATTTAATGTCAGATTATTGTTAAAATCAGAGAATAAACCATTTCTATAAAAAGAATAAGGATGAGGAACAATAGCTATTCCTCCATTATCATGAATTTTGTCCACTGTATCCTCAGGAGATAAACCTTCTGTAATATTTTCACTAACTCCAAGGCCTAATATATGGCCTGAATCAGAGCTAATTTCAATTGAAGGGATAATGATAACATCTGAGCTTTTTCTCTCCCCAATAGCTAGTTTTGATCCTTGAATAGTATTATGATCACTAATAGCTATTACATCTAAACCAACATTTTTGGCTTGTTTCAAGATGTCTTTAGGTATGCTTCTTGCATCTCCAGAATAACAACTGTGAATATGAGGGTCTAATTTCATTGTATCAAATCATGAATAAAAATAATATAATTCTAGAATTTCTAATTATTCTATAATATTACACTTTATAATAAATAATATAATTCTAGAATTTCTAATTATTCTATAATATTACGCTTTATAATAAATAATATAATTCTAGAATTTCTAATTATTCTATAATATTACACTTTATAATATTACAATATACAATCTACAATAACAATCTACAATATTATGCTTTATAATATTACAATCTATAATATTACACTTTAGGGTTTTTCTTCTTTTAAAAAATGTTCAGTGACTTTTATTAGTCCAATTGGACCAGTCATCATAACGTCTCCACCTGGAGAAGCATTATAATAATCTAAATTAGTATCTTCAATTATTGATCTTTTAGGGCCTGTAATCACAACTTTTTCAAGCTTAGATATTGGATTAATTACATGAGCTCCATGACCATGATCATCATGAACATCAGCATGAGTTATAGTACCATTAACCAGTTTATTAATTAATTTCTCGATTTTCTCACTGTTACCTGCTAAATTAGAAGTATGATGTTCAAAGACTCCTTGAATTTTTCCATCCTCAATAGAAGCAGCCATTGTATGTCCATTACCTATGTCCATTACCACGAAACTATTTAATTTAGATACCTCTGGATCTGCACATGCTCCACAAACTGAGGCAAATTTCGAATCCATGAGAATTGGGTGTAAGTTTTTTATTTTTCCCCTCAATGTTCTCTCAACAGCTTTCATCCTAGAAAAATATTCTGGAACGTTTTCCCAGTAAGCAAACTCTTCTACATTTTTGGGTTTTGATAATTTTTCTCTGATTTTTTCAAATCTAAAGTCCCTATCACCCATTTTATCACTAAAACCATGATCTTGAACTGCTATTGCTATTATATCAAAAGAAAATTTTAGATCATATTTAGCTATTGTTGAAATTAATTCATCTACATTCACATCTTCTAAAGTTATTTTTGAATAATTAGCGAATTTAGGATTAATCTCATAACTATCTTTTTCTACAATTTCAACACCAATATCTTCAACTACTCTAAGATCATCTTTAACTGTTCTAGCAGCATTTGTTTCCATAGCTATTTCATAACCTTTTTCCATATGAGCTATTAATGCATCTTTTATTTTTCCACCACCCATAATATCCCCATCAAAATACAAATCGTTGTTAGTATTTTCGATTTTTTGAACAATTATCACAGGTGGAGAAGGTAGAACCAATTTTATAGAATTTTCAAGCTCTTTAGTATTATCATGAAATAAGATATCTTGAGTCCCAGCTCCAATATCAATAGCTAAAATCTTCATAGATTTAATTGTTTTTAAGAATATTTATAATTATTTAAAATTTCAATTCAATTTTATAATATGTTAGGGTGCTAGATTTTTTGTATTTTTTTGAGTGATTTTCAATCTTGTTTTTCTTATTTTTCCAGTTTTATAATTTTTGTTTCAGAAAGTACAGAATATTCTTTTGGTATAGGAGTAATAAAGTGTGATTTCAACTGAAAAATTAATATATGGAAATATTAGACATTGAAAAGTATATATAGTATTGAATTTAAGAATATTCAAAAATCTATAGCATTGAATAATTTTTTTTTATTTCCATCGATAAATGCTTCAATAATGGATAAATTTGGAAAATTTTCTCTGAAAACTAGAGAATTTTATAGGTTTTTTAGCTGAAAATTTAGTTGTTATCATATTTACTTAACTATAGTCCTGAAAATAAAGTTTATAAATAATGATATTTTTTAAAAACTTTTATATTCATTTATTTCTCAATCTAAATAATCATAATATATATTTTTAATAATAAAATTATTAAAGATTATTTTAGAAATTAAAGATAATAACAACTTATATTTATGAAATAGATTAATATTCCAATAAACCATTGATTAGAATCTTTTCTTTCAGGATTATATAAAATAAAACAAACAATAGAATCAATTCTTATTTTTATTATGACTCTTCAAAAAATGGAGTTGATTTTTTTATTAGATAAAATTAAAGGAAAAAAAATGGGTAGAAAATAAATAACTTCTCCCCAAAAAAATGATTAATTCTTCTTTTTTTAGAAACAATCATTCTAAATATGGTTAAAAAATACTATGGTTAAAAATACTAATATAATAGCTATTATCAGTATTTCTGTATTTTTTCATAGTAGCCTGGTAGCTACTAGATCATTACTTTTTTTATTAATATTATTAATTGTTGTCTATATGTTTCTCTCATAACATTATAGTCCAACTTTATAGTCAATAACATTAATATAATAGCTATTATCAGTATTTCTGTATTTTTTCATAGTAGCTAATAAAGCTACTGGATTATTACTTCTTTTATTAGTATTATCTTTATCATTGTTGTCTATATGTTTCTCTCATAACATTATAGTCCAACTTTATAGTTAATAACATTA
>NZ_LWMW01000092.1 GCF_001639285.1 Methanobrevibacter cuticularis
AGTAATTCTACAACTTTTACTGTAGCTAAGAATAGTACTAATTCAACTGTTGTTGTTAGTCCTAATCCTGTTAGTATTGGTAATAATGTCACTGTTAGTGGTGTTTTGGCTAATTATTCTGGGATATTTAGTGTTATTGTTACTGTTGATGGTATACAGTTTAATGTTGCTGTTGATGGTTCTGGTGGTTGGAGTTTGAATTATACTACTGTTCGTACTGGTTCTGTTAGTGTTGTTGTTGGTCTTTTTGGCCATGGTAATTTCTCTGATTTCAGTAATTCTACAACTTTTACTGTAGTTAAGAATAGTACTAATTCAACTGTTGTTGTTAGTCCTAATCCTGTTAGTATTGGTAATAATGTTACTGTTAGTGGTGTTTTAGCTAATTTTACTGGGATAAGTGGTGTTAATGTTACTGTTGATGGTACACTCTTTAATGTACCTGTTGATGGTTCTGGTTATTGGGTATTAAATTACACTACTAATCGTACTGGTAATTTAACTGTGGGTGTTGGTTTTGCTGGTAATGATAATTACACAAGCTTTACTAATTCAACTAATTTCACAGTAAATGTGGTAAATAAGAGTAGTACTAATTCTACTATTGTTGTTAGTCCCAATTCTGTTCAAATTGGTGAGAATGTTACTGTTAGTGGTGTTTTAGCTAATTTTACTGGGATAAGTGGTGTTAATGTTACTGTTGATGGTACAATCTTTAATGTACCTGTTGATGGTTCTGGTTATTGGGTATTAAATTATACTACTAATCGTACTGGTAATTTAACTGTGGGTGTTGGTTTTGCTGGTAATGATAATTACACAAGCTTTACTAATTCAACTAATTTCACAGTAAATGTGGTAAATAAGAGTAGTACTAATTCTACTATCGTTGTTAATCCTGATTCTGTGAATTTTGGTGAAAATATCACTGTTAGTGGTGTTTTAGCTAATCATACAGGTATTGGTTTTGTTAATGTTACTGTTGATGGCACACTATTTAATGTGGCTGTTGATGCTTCAGGTTATTGGGAGTTAAATTATACTACCAACCGAACTGGAACTGATTTAGAGGTTATCGTTAGTTTTGCTGGTAATGAAAATTATACAGCTTTTAGTAATTCTACTACTTTTAATGTTACTAAGTTAGCTGTTAATTCAACTATTAATGTTTCAGGAACTGTTAAAGTGGGTAAAACCATAACAATTGATGGAGTGCTTGTTGATGAGAATGGTAGTGTTGTAGCTAATGCTTTGGTTAGTGTTAGTGTTGGTGGTAAAGTTTATTCTTTAAAAACTGATAATCGTGGTCGTTGGAGTCTTACTTATAAACCAACTCATGTTGGAAGTGTTAATACTGTTTTGAATTATGCTGGAAACAATAAATACTTTAGCTATACCAATACTACAACTTTTAATGTGGTGAAAGGTAAAGTTATTGTTGATGTTGATGTTGTTAAGAATTCTGATGGTTCTGCTGATGTGATTGCCAAAGTAACAGATGAAGACAACGATCCAATACCAAATTATAAAGTTAGTGTTGAATTAGATGGCAAACACTTTGGATATATCGTTACTGATGTTAATGGTGTTGGAAGAATCCATATACCAAGTAATAAACTCAATGATGGTAATCATGTGATTACAGTTATATCTGATGATAAAAACTACAATGATAACCCAGTTTCAGCTGAATTTAAAACCCAAAACAACGATAATGACAACAATGATACTAATGGTACTAATAAAGCGAATAATAGTTCAGTAGCTACAGCTGCTATGAAAAATACAGGAATGCCAATAATAGCTATTGTATTAGTGTTGTTAACCATATTTGGAATAGGTATTAGAAGAAAAGAAGATTAAACATTTTTTAGGAGGATATTTATTTATTTTATCCTCTATTATTTTTTTATTTTTTATGAAAATTTTTTATTTTTTCCATTAAATTTGGAAAAATCTCTGATTTTTATTTTCTGTGTAATAACTAGTTTTTTTAATTTTCAATTATATTCATTTTTATACAAATTGTTAAATATTGTCTATAACAAATATAATAATGATAAAAATATTTTATGAGTTGATGTTATGAAAGAAAATGTATTTTATGGAAAAGGAATGAAAGCAGTAGAAGATGATTATCCTGATTTACATCTAGCTATTGTTGGATTAAATGAAGCTGTTTTTACTGGAAAAGCTCTGGATTATAAAACCCAAAAATTAATAGCTTTAGCTATTACTGCATCAAATTCTGATACTAGGGCCACAAAAAGACAAATGGAAAGTGTTATTAAGGAATTTGGAGCAACCAAAGATGAAATCATGGATACTCTTCGTGTTGTTTTATTAACTTCTGGAATGCCTCCATTTATAAAAGCAGTACATTTATTAAAAAAAATTATAGAATAAACTAATTTTTATATTTATATTTTTTTATTTTAATTATTATTATTATTATTTCTTATTTCTTATTTCTTATATTGGTTTAGAGTGATTATGAATTTAAAATTATAAAAGTAAATAGGAAATTAAAGGCTTGTTAAACTTATAAAAATAGAAAGCTTTTTATATTGTTATTATAAAATAGTATAATATCATCTAAATTTAACTTATTAATTTTAGCTATTTTTTTATAATAAATTAGCTATTTTTTTTAATTAATTTGATGAAATATTATTCAATAAAACTCTTTTTGGGAAAAATCCCATGGATGTGGCCATTTTGGCTGAACAAGAGGTGTATTTTAATGTATAAGTATATTAGAGATGCGTGGAAAAATCCAGATGAGTCCTATGTAAGAGAACTCATGTGGCAAAGAGCTCCAATTTGGAGAAGAGACAAAGTAATTCAAAGAATCGACAGGCCAACCAGAATTGATCGTGCGAGATCTTTGGGATATAAAGCTAAGAAAGGATATATTGTTGTAAGAACAAGAGTTCGCCGTGGTGGAAGAAGGAAATCTCGTTTTACAGCAGGTCGTAAACCAAAAAGAATGGGTGTAAAAAAAATTACTCCTTCAAAATCTATCCAGAGAATAGCTGAAGAGCGTGTAGCTAAAAAATATCCGAATATGGAAGTTTTAAACTCTTATTGGGTATGGGCTGATGGTAAATTCAAGTTCTTTGAAGTTATTTTAGTAGACCCACAAAATCCATCTATCATAAATGATCCTAAAATTAATTGGATTTGTGAAAAACAGCATAAAAATAGAGCTCTCAGAGGTTTAACCAGTGCTGGTAAAAGAGGCCGAGGTCTTAGAAATAAAGGAAAAGGTGCTGAAAAGTTAAGATAATTCTTATTTTTCTTACTTTTTTTATTTATTATTTTTATTTTATCATATCTTTAGTATGAGTTTAAGGATTCAAGTATTGAGCCTAAAGATTTAAGTATTGAGTTTAAGGATTCAAGGTTGGATTTAAAGATTTAAGTATTGAGTTTAAGGATTCAAGGTTGGATTTAAAGATTTAAGTATTGGGCTTAAAGATTCAAGGTTGGATTTAACGCTTTAATAATTGATTAAACTTTAGTTTATTCATTTTTAGCATATTAGAATGTATTTTTATTTTTCTTCATGAAATTTTGTTAATTTTTTATTTAAGTTTGTATTCATGTTTTGATTGATTTTTATGATTCACAATATAAGATATAGAATTTTTGTATATGAAAACGAAGATGAAACAGTAATTATTGACTCCTTATGTAATATATTGCCTACAGCAAAACCAGATAAAGAAATAGCTGAAGGACTTACTGGAAATCCAATAACAATAATATCTGGGAAAATAACTAAAAAAAGAGAGTCAAAAGACTTTGTTGCTAAACTTTTAGCTTCTGAAGATCTTGATAAAGATAAATTTTCTAAAGATCTTGATAAAAAAATGGATAAAAATGGAAATTTATTTTTAAGGTTATCAAAAGAAGCAGCTCTTGAAGAAAAACTTAAGATAGTTGATTCTGGAGATTCTATTCATTTAAAAATAAAAATAGCTGCTTTTCCCGCTAAAAAAGAGATAGCTATTCCAATAGCTAAAGAGCTATTTGAATGTTAGTATGATATTGATGTTAATTTCCTATTGATGATATTTGCCTTTTTTTTTATTCAAACCTAAATTTACTACTCCTAATTCTTAATAGTTAGGGTTCTTGTTTTTAATTAAAATTATATAATAAAATAATAAATAATATAATAAATAAAATAAAAATAGAAATTATGAATAGGATAATTGATTATCATAATGAATAGAATAATGAATTATCATATAAACAACAAATCAGTTAAATTTTATTATTAGAATTAAATATTTTTATTATTTAATGATAAGAATATTTAATTGTAAAAGGATAAAGATATCAATGAAGTTTCATGATTTAAATGTTAGAGGAAATGATTTTCAATCAGATTTGCTTCTTATTAAAGAAGCAAATAGATTAGGTTGGAATCATATCACTTTAATATATTCTCCAGATAGATACAATAATATTAATTATAAAGATGATCTGAAAACTGAATTGGATATTATTAATCAGAATAACTATAAGTCTAAAGATTTTACTCCTTTAACCATAGACTTTGGTCTTGAAATCAATGTTAAAAATCCTAATGATGTTAGAAAATATACTAGGAAGTATAGAAACAAAACAAATCTTATTTCAGTCTTTGGTGGAGATGAAAAGATTAATAGAATAGCTTGTGAAAATAATCAAGTGGACATATTATCCCGACCTTACTTTAGAAGATGGAATTCTGGAATTAATCATGTTTTAGCAAAAGAAGCAGTGAAAAATAATGTAGCTATTGAGTTATGCTTCAATGATATTTTAACTAGCTATCTTAGTTATAGGGCTAAAATAATAGCTAATTTTAGAGAAATAATAAAATTACATAAGAAATTTTCTTTTCCTCTTGTGATAACTACTGGTTCAAAATCTATTTGGGATATTCGTTCTCCTAAGGACATATTTGCTGTTTTTAGGTCTCTTGGTTTAACTGAGGATGAAATAAATAATTGTTTTTCTAAATATCCTCAAGAGATAATAAATTTTAATAATGAAAGGAAAAACATGATCATTTATGGTGTTAAAGTTATAGATAAATAAAATACTCAATTAAAAATGATTTTTGTGATTTTGTGTTATTTAAAATGATTTTGTGATGATATGTTATCTATTTATTAATACATAATTTATTATGGAAAATAATGATTTTCAGGTTAATAATAATTATATACCAATAAATTATAATTTAGAATTAAATAAGAGATTCAAAATGAAACTTAAAATTTTACCTCCAACTTTACGTATAAATAATAGATATTTAGTTTTAGATATAAAATCAGAATCTAAAATCACCAAGGATGAGTTGGTATCAGCTATTTGGGATGGATGTATTAGATTTTCTGGTGAATTAGAAACTAGTAATTTTAATCTATGGATTATGAGATTCTATGATTTTACAGATAAGATCACTGATTTTTCTTTGGAATATAATCAAGATTTTTATTACTATAAGGCTGTACTTCGATGTCAGAGAAACTTTGAAGAAGAAGTTCGAGGATCAATAGCTGCAATGTATAATTATAAAGGTAATAAAATAGCTATTAACACTGTTGGTAAGTCAGGAACCATTAAATCAGCTATTACTAAGTTTATTTATTAATTTATTAATTATTAGTTATTAACTTTATCTTTTAATAATATCTTATCTTTAAAATAGTTTTTAATAATATCTTGTAATAATTGGTATGAAACACTTAATATTAAAGTAATCTTTTTTGATATATTTTTTTATTTATTTTGAATTATCCTTATTTCTCTAACAATAATACAATTTATCACAAAAAGTGAAATTTAAAATATAATAATATATAGTTTATTTTTTAACAATTAAACTAACAGATCAAAACCATAATACTTTGGCAAATAAAGAAATTATATTAGCCTTCCTTATAAAACACTACCTTCGATAACTGATTCTATGGGAATAGCTAGAATCATATAACATATAAAAAAAGCTGACTTTACAAATGGAAAGCTAAATTTCAATGTTTCATTTAAAGGGGATAAAAACTATTTATCCTTATAGACCAATTGTATATCTTTTAATTTGTTAGTTTTTTGCTTAAAGTAGGATATAAAATTCTAAAATGGATATTAGCCAATGAAATTAAAAATTAATAGATAGATTTATATAGTAGTATGTACAAAGTATTATTAGTATTATACAGGTCAAATGGGGGTAACAAAAATGAATAAAAAATTTATTGTACTAGTTTTTGTACTGATTTTGATTGTTGGTGTTATTTCAGTATCTTTGTGGAATTATCAACCAAGTACTGACAATGTTGACAGCGATGTTCTTGAAAATACTAGTCAAAGTACAAGTAACAACTCTACTAACACTAGAAATGGTCTGAATGATCAATTTACTAATCATAATGGAGTAACTGATAAAAATAATGTTCAATTTTCATTAAATGGTCCTAAATCAGTTTCTCAAGGGACTAATATTGGATTAAAAATAAAAATAACAAATAATGGTGATTCTCCAATAACAAATGTTGAATCAACATGGCGAGGAGGAAATCATGATTTTGGAACTATCAATCCAGGAGAATCCAAAGAATTTACTACAAATTCGTATGTCATCTCTAATAATAACATCATGGCTGATTTTGGGTCTGATTCAGTTTTATCTAATGAACCGCTCTTTCTTGGAGGATTTGGACTTAAATATTTGATCAATGGTGTAGAATACAACTCTAGATCTAATTCTCTTGAAATACCATATACTTAATATTTTTATTTATTTAATTTTTTATTTAATTATATTTTTTAATTTATAGTGTTAGTACCAAATTTTTAGAAAAATAATCATAATTTTCTTAATTCAAAATATTCTTTTTGGCATGTTTTAAATTAATGATTATGATTAGTTAATAATTTAACAATATATTTATAGTTTATTTCAATATTTAATAAATTTTAACTTTTTATTTTAAAAATTTTTTTATTGTTTAATTTATTTTCAAAATTTAAGAATTTTTCCATAAGTACTATATTATTCACATGTTAAAATTAATTTTTATAATTTTTATATAGAAATTATCTAAATGTAATTAAATTCATTACTAAACAAACTTTCTTTTTAGTTATTACTAAACAAACTTTGTTTTTATTTATTACTAAACAAACTTTCTTTTTATTTTTAAAATTACTTAAATTCAAAAGTTAATAAAATAATCTCTAGAAATAAGAAACCATGAAAAAGTATACTAAAAACAAGTCTAACTAAATAAGTAATATTTATTACACTAATTCAACAAAACTATTAAAAAATCTTATAATGTTTAATGAGTTCTGTAATAAAAAATTAGTCTAATTTATAAAATACAGAAAACAAGAAATTTATGTCAAAAAATAAATTGTTAATCGATGTATCTTTTAATATAACTTTTAATAAATTATATATGTTCCATAGTTTGGAATGTTAAAATTTTTAATTCATCAGTAGATAGTAGAGGAATGATCATGGAAAAGATAGTCTTAGGCCTTCCAAAAGGAAGCTTAAATAATGTAAATAGAGGGAATACTTACCAACTATTCAAAGATGCAGGATATGAAATACGAGGATATGAACCTGGTAATGAATCTTATGAAATAGAAGTACTTAATGATAATGAGATTAAAGCTTTTTTAACTCGTCCACAAAGTACTCCTGTTGAACTTACTCGTGGAATGGTGGATATAGCTATTGTTGGTGAAGATTGGGTCAAAGAAGAATCTGTATCCAATGATAATCTCATTACTAAAATTGGGGACTTAGACTATGGTCAAACTAGATTAATTGTAGCTGTTCCTAATGAGTCACCATATTCTTCCCTTACTGAATTATTTAGGATGAATACTGGAAGAAAAACACCAATTTTATGCTTTACTGAATATCCAAATCTTACTAGGCAATTTATTATGAACAATGATGGGTATAAAGAAATATTTGGAGATGCGGTTCCTCTTGTTCAAGTCAGAGGTCTTGTTGATGGAGATAATGACATGGTTCAAATAATTAATTCTGATGGAGCTACTGAGGTTTATATTGCTAAAGGAGCAGATCTAATTGTTGATAACACTCAAACAGGAAGTAGTTTAAAAAAAGCAGGACTTGTAGAACTTGAAACAATAATGCATTCTTCATCAGGATTATATGCAGGACCAAGTTGTGTTGATAAAAAAATGGATAAAGCAAAGATGATTTTTGAACAGCTATATGGGGCGATTACAGCTCGAAAACATTTTGATGTTAAATTTAATGTTAATAATGACATGGCTACTGTTGTTAGCTCTTTTTTGGTTGATAATAGTTATTGTTCTGATGAACCAACCATAAATCCAGGTAAGAAATACTCTCAGATAAATGTTTTAATCCCAAAAAATAAGTTTCCTGAAATGTTAAATGGGATTAAAAATTATGATGCTTCTTCCATTATTAGAAATGATGTTAAACAATATGTAAAATAGCTAATTAACAAATTAAACATGAAAATGATCTCTAAAACCAGTATGAAAAATTTAAACCAATACTTAGGTAATTGAATCTTTTTAATTTTACATCAATTAATAAATTTTATAATATTAAATCAATAATTATTTATATCCTTTACAATAATATATAAACTATAATGAATAATAATTATAAATATAATAGCTATTAAGAAAATTTATTAAATTTAGATTAGAAATATTTTCATTAAATTTAGATTAGGAATATTTTTATTAAATTTAGATTAGAAATATTTTTATTAAATTTAGATTATGAATATTTTTATTAAATTTAGATTAGGAATATTTTTATTAAATTTAGATTATGAATATTTTTATTAAATTTAGATTATGAATATTTTTATTAAATTTAGATTATGAATATTTTTATTAAATTTAGATTATGAACATTTTTATTAAATTTAAATTATGAATATTTTTATTAAATTTAGATTATGAACATTTTCATTAAATTTAAATCATGAAGATTTTCATTAAATTTAGATTATGAACATTTTCATTAAATTTAAATCATGAAGATTTTCATTAAATTTAGATTAAATTTTTTTGTTAATAATAAATTTTTAAAAAATATTTTAAAATATTAAATGGTGGTTTATTTGCTATCTTCTGTACAAAAAGAAATATTACAAACTTTAATTAATCTATATCAATCTTCTAATGGGAAATCCATTAAAGGAGAAGATATAGCTGAAGTTATGAATAGAAATCCAGGAACCATAAGGAATCAGATGCAAGCTCTTAGAAGTTTAGGCCTATCTAAAGGAGTTCCAGGTCCAAGAGGAGGGTATAAACCAACCATTGAAGCTTATCATACTTTAAATGTTTCAGTCACTGATAGTGAATCTACAGTTCCTATTTTTAAAGATAATGAAGAACTTGAAGATGTTTCTGTTGCTAAAATTGAATTTACAAGTGTTCCTAATCCTGGAGAATGTGAAGCAGCTATTAAAATTTTAGGAAGTATTAAAGAGCTAGATTTGGGTGATATAATTAGAATAGGTCCAACACCTGTTAACAATCTAGGAGTTATTGGTGAAATTGTAGGAAGGGATGATATGGATAATATTCTACTTTTAGATACCACTACAATACGAAGTATTCCTAAAAAAACTGTGTATGATATTGCAAGTTTGGATTTAGTTTTACTAAAACCAACTGATACTATAAAAGAGGCAGCTAATACTTTATCAAAAGAAACTATTGATGGAGCTCCAGTAATTGAAAATAATTCTGTTATTGGAATTTTAACCTTAACTGATATAGTTAGAGCAATAGCTAATTCTGAAGAAAATCTAAAGGTTAAAGATGCAATGCAAAAAGAGGTTGTTACTGTAAATAAAGATACAAAAATAGCTAATGCTATTGAAATCATGCATAATAAGGATATTGGAAGATTGATACTGGTTAATAAAAATAATGATCCTGTTGGTATCATAACAAGAACAGACATAGTTAATTCAGTAACTAATCTCGAAGAATTCCCTATTGTTCAATAAAGGATTTACTGTACTTTAACTATCTTTTCTATACTTTATATTTTAATGGTAAGTTTAATCATATTTTTTATTATAATCATTATTCACCTAATATTCTATTTTTATAATATTTATAAGATTTAGTGATTCTATGAATAAGGACTTGAACGACTTAAATAATAAAATAGTTGAAATTTTGGAAAAAAACAATATAAAACCTATTATATCTGGAGACGCTTCATTTATTGAAACAATTAGAATTTATGAAGAAGAAAAAATTGAAACTATATTGACTGAACTTGAATCTCTTTTTAAAAGATACAAGTCATATTCTCTTAATCATACTTCTGTTAGTTCTTGTTGTTCTCCTTATTATTATGAAATTAGATTTAAAATAGAACTATAAAATTTAAGATAATGGTTGAATGTTTAAGATAATATTATGGAATATAGAAACATAAATTTTCAGAATTTTAAAGTAGTATGAATGGTTATTTTTATTTATTAATTATTTCTTAAGTCAATTTTGAATAAAATATTTATTTTTTATAAGTAAAGTTTATTTTTTATAAGTAGCAAATTTGAATGTTAATCAGATGGTATCATCATGAATGTTAATCAAATGAATGTTAAAAGAGATATGAAAATCAATGAGCTGATGGAAGAGTTTTCTGCTTCAGGGGTTTTAGGTGCTGGAAGAGTTGGAAGATCCTGTGAACTTTTGGCTAATATGCTTGAAGAGGAAAACATGAGTATTTTCATGAGTGTAGCTGGTCCTTTAGTTCCAGGAGGACTTCGAAATATAATAGCTAGCATGATTAAAAACAAACAAATCGATGTTCTAGTTACAAGTGGAGCTAATATAACCCATGATCTTCTTGAATCATTTGGTGGAAAACACTATAGGAATTATGGTTTTGATGATGAAGAGCTAAATGAAGCAGGAATGGGTCGCATTGGAGATATTTACACAAAATCTAATGATTTTGAAGTTTTTGAAACGAAAATAACTGAAATAATCTCTAAAATAGCTATTAAACTCACTAATCCCAATAATAGTGGAAATAAACCAAATATAATTTCTATTTCTAATTTTTTATATGAGGTAGGTTCTTTGATTGATGATGAAAATTCTATATTAAAATTAGCTGCTGAAAATCAGATTCCTATATTTGCTCCTGGTTTGATTGATAGTATGTTAGGATTACAGCTATGGATGTTTACTCAGGAAAATGATCTTGTTTTAGATGCACTTGCAGATATGCATGACTTCTCTGATATAGTATTTGAATCTCCAAAGGTAGGGGCTATTATATTGGGAGGAGGCCTTCCAAAACATTATACATTGGCATCTAATCTTTTAAGAGGAGGTTTGGATGCAGCTATTCAAATAACCATGGATAGAAGCGAAACTGGTAGCTTAAGTGGTGCTCCACTTGAAGAAGCTAAATCATGGTCAAAAGCTAAATGTGGTTCGAATTTAGTTTCAGTAGTTGGAGATGTAACTATTTTGTTTCCCTTAATTTTAGCTGGTGCTTTGGATAAAATTACTAGTAAATAGACTATCAATTTAATGATGATGATAATAATAATAGTTTTTTTGTTTATTTGAGTACAATTTTATTTAAAATATTTGTTTTTTGGAATCATGGCCAAAGGCTAAATTTTAAAATATTAAATATTTCTAATTGTGTATTTAAAAATAACAATTTTAGTAAGGAGATTCATTATATTTCTCTAATTGCAATGATATTATTAATAAGTATATACTTAGTAATTCCTATCCTTCCATAGAAATGAGAGGTAGTGTTACATAAATATGGATATATCTCTTAGAAAATTTTTCATATTCATTAAAAATTTATCCATCAGCAGAATTTTAGACAAAACCGATAATCATGATCTTGTGGGAGGTATTAGCTATTTTTATAAGTATAATATTTGATAAAAACTTCTCAAAATTATAATATTTTTAGATATTCATTTTAATCATTATCTTTATAAATATTAAAAGATGTAGAAAACTCATTGTATGTAACAATATTCAATTGTATATATTATTGAATGTAAAAATAGTCAAAGGCATGTGAATTTGAATATAAACTTATATTAATATATAAAATTATTATGTGGAAGTATGAATTTGAGAAAATTAATTTTCTACAAGATTCTATCTATTAATGTGTTTTTCATCTCTTTTTTGCTGCTATTAGTGAATTTTATTTTCAATTTGATTGATTAGTCTTTGAAAGATTTGAATAAAATAAATGATTTATATATTTAAATAGATTTTTTATTGAAACATGTTGTTTTTAAAAAATAAATAAACATTTTCTATAATTAAAACCATGAAATTTAATATTTTTATTAAAATTAATAATATTTACTTTTGTTTACTTATATGTCTTTGATATTTTACTGCATCATCGTAAATATCATCAACGGTCATGCCTTTATATAAATCTCTTCTCCATTCAGTGTAATCAAAATTGTCTCTTTTTATTGTTGCTATAAATCTTTCAGCATCAACTATTCCTAATTTTTTAACAAGAATATCCATGCCTTCAGTTCTAATAACTATTTCCGATTTCATTTTTATTCTTCTATAATTTTAATAAAATTCATTGGATTTATAATGTTAATTTTTTTTATATTTTTATTTATTAATTTATAGTCTGTAGTTAAAAAATAGTCACATTTGCTAAATATGGCACATGCAATGTGTAAGGCATCCTTAGGTTTTATATTTAATTTTTCTAATTCTTTTCCTTTATTTCTAATTTCTTCATGAAAATCACAGAATTCTGTTGCTATATCTTTCCATAGTTGAATTTTATCTTTCTTTTCATTATAAGGATGATCTTTATTTTCATAGTCTAACATGAAAGACCATACTAATTCATATTCTTTGTTTCGTATTTTGTTTTGAACATATAACTTAGATTTAGTTTCTAATTCAATTTTTACTTGATTTTGATTATCAAAAGGTCTGTTATAACAGCAAGTATCTAGATAAACTTTCTGTCATTCTCTCATTTTTAAGATTTAATAAATAATATTGAATATTAATCTTCATATTATATTAATTTTACTTTTTAATGTTTATAGTTTTCATAACACTCATTATTAATCACCAATTATATTCTATGTTTTTATATTATATATTTTTATTCATAGAAAATAAGCTATTGCCAAAAAATTAAGTATCTTGTACATGAAAATGTATAATAACTTAAGTATCTTGTACATGAAAATGTATAATAACTTAAGTATCTTGTACATGAAAATGTATAATAACTTAAGTGTTTTATATATCATATAAATTTATGATAATGAAAGTTTATTTCTATAAAAAATACAATTATTAATAATACAACTTTTTTCTTGAATATGGAAAAGAAGGGTATGAAGCTATGACACTTGTAGAAACAAAAATTAAAAATGGAAGATAAATATTTAAAGCAGATTGAAAAAGAAGCTGAAAAAGAAGGAAGCTCTATTCCTGAATTTATAAAAGATGCTATAAATATGAAACTTCAAAGTAAAAAAATTAAGAAATCTAAATTGAGTTTTAAAGATTTAGCTGGTAGATACACTACTGATAAGCCTTTTAGCGTTGTTGAAGATAAAAGAAAACTAAGAAATGGAGAACTATATAATCACTAATACAGTTCTAACTGAAACAATAAATTTAGTTATAAAAAGACTAAATAGAAATACAAAAGCAATAAATGAAGTATATGAGACTATAACATCCGAATTTACTATTATTTATGAAAATAAAGAGCTAATCCAACGATCAATAGAAACATTAATTAGATATAAAGCTACTTTTGGATTAGCTGATGCATTAAGTATAGAAGTAATGAAAGAATTAAACATATATGAAATATTTAGCTTTGACGATGACTTTGACAATAAAGAACGTATTGTCTGGGTGCACTAAAAAAATTAATTATTATATGTTCTTTTATATTATTCTAATTTTTCCCTAAATTCACAGTCTATATATTCTTTTGAAAAAGTTAAGGCTAAATAAATTGGATTTTCATATTGATATCTAAAAAAGTTATGAAAATATTGATTGGAATTAAAAATTTTTACCTAATAATTTATAATACCTAAAATTATATATATTACCTAAGATAAAAAGAATATTAGGAGGATACAAAAATGGTTTCAACAAAAGTATATAAAGGTTTCCAAACTGTCGTACCTGCAAAAATAAGAAAAGAATTCAACATCAAAGAAGAAGACGTCTTAGAATGGAAAACAAATAAAAATGAAATAATATTAACCAAAAAAGAAAAAAATGAGCTATCTTCAATAGTAGGGATAATAAGCGATGAAAAATTAGATTCAGTAGAAGCCACTAAAAAAGCTGGAATGGGAGAGAAAATTTAATGATATTGGTCGATAGTAATTTTTTCATTGCTTTAATGAATGATAAGGACCAATATCATGAAAAAGCTAAAAAATTAGCAAATGACATCATGAAAGAAAATAATAAAATAGTCTCTTTATTAATGGTTTCTGAAGCTATAGCAAGTATAGCTAAGAGAAAAAATGGAGAAATAGCAAACAAACTATACAATGTCATAGTAGATAATTTTGAAATATACTATCCTAAAAAAGAAGATATTGAAGAATCAATGGAATTAGTTCTAAAATATGGTGGTAATTTATCATTAGCCGATTGTTTGGCAATTCAAATAATGAAAAAAAGAAAAATAATCAATATTTTCAGTTTCGACGATGATTTTGATAGAGTAAGTGGGATTATCCGAATACATTAGGAATAGTGATTAAGATTAAAAATAGTATTCTAAAACTATAAATTAGAATTTTAGTCTTTAATTCAGAAAAACAGATAGTACAGATATTCAATACATCTGTACTTCTTGTAAAAATCCATTATTTAACTGTTGCTTGTCCGAATAGGGATTGTGATGATTTTGGTAAAATAGCTAATGAGAATGTTCGTGGTAATGATACATATCAGACTAAAAATGTCAATAAAATTGTGGAAGTTGAATAATAAAGAGCTACTTACAACAGTATATTTTGATTTTTATCCAAGTAGTTACATAAATTTTTCTAGTGATGGAAAATATTTGATTGTAGGATTTTTTGTTTTTAAATTAGAAAACATTGAAAAAGGAATAGCTATTGTAACTCCTATTTATGAATTAGACAAGAATATATCTCTTAAATGTATTTACTGCAATGAAGAATTTAATATTAATGAAGAAGATTTAGGTTCTATTATTAAATGCTTTAAATGTAGTAAAAAACTTAATGTTAATTCATTCACGGGAAATAAAAAACAGAAAAAAGGATTTTTAAGTAAATTGTTTGGAAAAAAATAATGTTGTAATATCTCTGATTTAATCACTAATTTATGTTTTTAGGGATTGTATGTGAAAATGATCAAGAGTGATTCATATAGTTCAAATTTGAACTGTTATATTGTTTTTCATGACTTTTGTATTGCTTATTATGTAATTTAATGGATTTTTCATAGATTCAAAAAAATTGAAGTTGTTTTATGAAAAATTGAAAAAAGATTAACTTTCAAATTTGAATAACATATTAATTAAAATCAAGATGGATTAAGGATTAAATATTATAATTTCCAGTCTTCGGCTATTTTTTTAACACATTCTTTTAAAGTACCGTCTTTTATAATTATGACTTTACTTTTATGGGGATATTGAAGAGAACAATCTTTGTAATCATCATCATAAACTGCTATTCGATATAGAAGTTCGTCTTTTCCTTCAAATATATTGGATTCATGATAAATATAAACCCAGTTTCTATAATATCTAATTTTTGTAATAGATTTTTTAAGTTTTGGAATTTTAGATATTTCATTTTTAATTGTTTCTATTAATTTTTCTTTCTCATATCCTTCTAACCTTTTAGGAGTTCCATAATATAAAATCTTTTTAGCCATTAAATCATCTTTCCCATTATTGATAAATTACTAATATTTTATTTTTTATAAATATTGCTTCTTTTGCCTATTTTTAATATTTCTATTATTTTTTCATCTTCTAATATTATAAATATTATTTTATAATGTGTTTTTCTAATTTTTTGTTCTTTATCTTCAGTATTTTTTAAAAAATCAGCATTATGTGGATTGGTGATTAATTCTTCAATTCCTTTTAGAATTATATTTATCTTTTTTATTCTTTTTTTTATTATTTTTAGATAATTTAAGAAGATATTTTTTAACCTATGGTTTGATTATAAGATTATAAACTAAGTTCTTTTCTAAGCTCATTAATATCAATTTTTATGCCTTTTTCTGTTTTAGCTTCTTCAAGGCTTTTTGTAAATTCTTCAGGTGTTTCACCAAATTCATTAGCAACAAGTTCTATTGGTATTCCATTAGGATATTTTTTTCTATTTTCAATTATTTCATTTTCTTCAATTGTTTTTTCTAATGATTCATTAATGATTGTTTCTTCACTTTTATTTTCCTTTTCAGCTAATTTTTTAAGGTCTTTAAACACACTATCTTTAATTTTTATAGTTTTCATAACACTCATTATTAATCACCAATTATATTCAATGTTTTTATATTATATATTTTTATTCATAGAGAAATAGGCTATTGCAAAAACTTTAGTGTTTTATCATAAAAATGTATAATAACTTGAATATTTTATACATAACAATGTATAATAACTTAAATGTTTTATACATAAAATTGTATAGCTATTTATATAATGATAAACATAAATTTAATTAAGATATTAATTTTATAAAATGGGGAATGTTTAAATGATTTTTGATGAAGAATTAAATGGCTATATTAAATCTAAACAAAGAGAAATTAATAAACAAATAGCTAAAATAGAAGATTTTAATTGTAGGGATGAATATTTTAAAGTAAAGAGATATTTAGATGAATATCTTGAAGGTGCCTTGGAAAAAAGGTTTATTGTTCTTCCAGGTCTTAGAGGTGTTGGAAAATCTACAATTGTTTATCAGTTAATGGATTACTTAATAAATACAAAAAATGTGAATCAAAAGAATGTTTTATATCTAACAATGGATGGTTTAACAAGTTATTTTCAAACAGATTTATTACATACAGTTGATATTTTTTTAGAGAAAACACATAAGGTAGATAAAATAAATTTAGATGAAAAGATTTTTGTTTTTGTAGATGAATGTCATTTTGATAAAAAATGGGCAATATCTGGAAAGATAATATATGATATTAATCCAAATATTTTTTTCCTATTTACAGGTTCTTCTGCATTGGATTTGGAAATCAACACTGATGTTGCAAGAAGAATGTTTAAAGAACAAATATTTCCAAATAACTTTAAAGATTACTTACTATTAAAACATAATATTTCCTTTAATTGTAAGTTCCCAAAAGAATTAAAAAATATGATTCATTTTGGAAATAAGAAGTTTATAAATAGAGCTATTGATTGTGAGGAAATAATTCATGAAAAATTAAGCTGTTTAAACAACGACCCAAAAATTGAATTTGAAAAGTTTTTAAAATCATACAGCTTTCCATCTACTTTAAATTTAGATGAAGAAGAAGCTTACTTCCAGATTAACACAATTATAAACAATATTATTGAAAAAGATATTTTTTCTGTAAAATCATTTAACACATCAACTACAGATGTTATTCGAAGAATAATACTTTATATTGCACTGCAAAAACCAGGTACAACATCTCATCAAAAAATAGCTAATTACCTATCTATTTCACCAACAACTGTTAGAGAAATTTTGGAGACATTAGAAAAAACACAATTAATCTTTAATCTAAAGCCTTATGGTGGTGGAGGTAAAATTCTTAAAAAGGCCTGGCAATATTATTTTTTATCACCTTCATTAAAAGCAGCTATAAATTTTGAAATTGGAAGATATGATTTAGATAGTAAAGAATGTTTAGGTATTTTAGCAGAAAATTTGGTGGCAAGTGCATTGTATAAAATGACAAAAGTGGATTTTAAATACATGGGTTTATTCTATCCTCCAGATAAAGGTAGTTCAGATTTTATTATTAGAACCAAATTTGATGATTCCATACCAATAGAAGTAGGAATAGGTAAAAAAACTAAAAGCCAATTAATAAAAGACATTAATAAATATAATTCTAAATATGGAATCTTAGTTTCAAATAGATATGAACAAATCACACATATAAATAATATAATCTATATTCCATTAATGAGCTTTAGTTTTATCTAAATTTTTCAAAAAACCGAATTATGAGACGCTCCCTAGCTATTATTTTTACTTTTTATAGTGCTTTAAATTCAAGGAGTAAAATATTCAATTTTGTACATTTTACAAGTTTCTAAAAATAGGAGTATTGTATTCTATAAATTAACAGTAATTTTTTTACTTTTGAGTCGTGGCCAAAAGTCTTTTTGCACAAATTTTGAATTTCTTTATTTTGAATTTTAACATTTATTTTCATTTAGAAAATTGATTAAAATTTAAATAGATGTTATTTATAAAAATTAATCTAAATTCACTAATTATATTAAAATTCAGATGATAAATATGAGAATTATTTTTAATTATTTTTCTAGAAATTTGACTTTTGGCCACGACTCCTTTTATTGTGATATAAGACATAATTAATAACAAGTTATTATAATAATATAAATTATAATATAATAATAAATTTAATAGCTAAATTAAATATAAATTATTTATTAAATATTGATGGTGTGTAGAAATGATTAAAATTGATGAAGCAATGAAAAAAGATGTTATAACTATAAATAAAGATGATACAATTACTGAGGCTGCAAAAAAACTCACTGAAAATGATATTAGTGGGGCTCCTGTGATGGATGGGGATAATATTGTAGGAATCCTTAGTGAAGGTGATATCATGGATCTTCTTGAAGTTCACTCTCCTAATCTTAATTTAATCCTTCCTTCTCCTCTTGATCTTCTTGAAATGCCTCTTAGAATGAAACATGAATACGACGAAGTGGCAAATGGAATAAAAAAAGCTTCTTTAACTATAGTTAAAGATATTATGGTAAGTCCAGTTATCACAATCAAAATTGATAAAGACATTGCTGATGCAGCTAATATAATGGCAGATAATAACATCAAACGTATTCCTGTTGTAGATGACACTGG
Source organism: Methanobrevibacter cuticularis (assembly GCF_001639285.1). Classification (GTDB taxonomy): domain Archaea; phylum Methanobacteriota; class Methanobacteria; order Methanobacteriales; family Methanobacteriaceae; genus Methanobaculum; species Methanobaculum cuticulare. The sequence continues at coordinate 19,179 of NZ_LWMW01000092.1, forward strand.
TAATTTAATTGGAATCATTACAAGGGGAGACATAGTTAAAGCATTAGTTAATCATAAAGCAGAATAATATTTCAATGGAGTAAAAAATAATTCTTGTTTTGATTGAGTGATATTTTAGTGGGGATGAGATTTAATTCTTGTTTTGATTGGTTATTTGGTGTATTAATGGTAAAACAGAAAAAAATAGCTATTTATGGGAAAGGTGGAATTGGAAAATCCACCACAGTAGCTAATATTGCAGCATCTTTTAGTCAGAATCATAAAAATGTAATGGTTATTGGTTGTGATCCTAAAGCGGATACAACCAGAACATTATTTGGAAAAAGACTACCTACAATCTTAAACACAATTAAAAATACTAAAAATCCCAGATTGGGGGATATTGTTTTTGGTGGATTTGGAGATGTGTTGTGTGTTGAAAGTGGAGGTCCTGAACCAGGAGTTGGTTGTGCAGGACGTGGTGTGATAGTAGCTATGAAACTACTTGAAAAACTCGGAGCTTTTGAAGATGACAATCTTGATGTTATTTTATATGATGTGTTAGGGGATGTTGTGTGTGGAGGATTTGCTGTTCCACTGAAAGAAAATTATGCTGATGAAGTTTTTATTGTTACTTCTGGGGAATACATGTCATTGTATGCAGCTAATAATATCTCCAAAGGAATCAAGAAATTAAAAGGAAATTTAGGTGGAATCATTTGTAACTGCAAAGGAATTGAAAATGAACAAATCATCGTGGAGTCTTTTGCAAAAAGAATTGGAACAAATGTTATTGGAACAATCCCAAGAGATGAACTTGTTCAAAAAAGTGAAATTGAGGCAAAAACATTGATTGAAAAGTATCCTGATTCTAATCAAGCTAAAAAATATGAAAAACTGGCTAAAAATATCTTTGAGAATAATAGCTATTCTATTCCAAATCCAATGGATGATGATGAATTTGAAGAATTTTTTATTAATTTCTCTAAGATTTAATGAGCTTAATGGTTGTTATGGTATTTGAAATTAGTATTGTATTATTATATTAAAAGAAGATTAATTAGTATTATATTAAAAGAAGATTAATTAGTATTATATTAAAAGAAGATTAATTAGTATTATATTATTATATTAAAAGAAGATTAATTATTAATTAGTATTGTATTATTATATTAAAAGAAGATTAATTATTAATTAGTATTGTATTATTATATTAAAAGAAGATTAATTATTAATTAGTATTGTATTATTATATTAAAAGAAGATTAATTAGTATTAATATTTAGTATCTTAAACTTTATTAGTGTTTTTATGGTTTGTAAGATTACTAGTAATGTTTTTTATTATTTTTATTTAAAATTATTATTTTGAGGTTTTTAGTTGAATGTTATTATAATAGCTATTTTATATGGTTTATCTGGATTTTTAATGAAATTTTCAGATGATGAATATGATGAAAAATCAAATAAGTTAATAGCTGTAATAATTGGGATTATTAGTGGATTAATAATGGGATTTTTAGCTACTCATAATACTGATGCATCTTATATATTCCTTGGAATATTGATTGGAAATTTAATAGCTTTTAAAATTGATGGTGCTCATCATGTTGCATCTTTATTAGTTTTTGCAGCTGTTTCTTTAATATTTGGCCTTCCTCAATTGAGTTTGATAACTTTAGCTATTTGTATAACTTCTGCATATATAGATGAATGGGGAAATGATAATTTAGCTATTTATAAAAAAAGTCATTTTTTGAAAGTTTTTTTTGATTATAGATTTTCTATGAAGATAGCTATTTTTATACTGGCATTATTAGGGTTTTATCAAGCAGTTACAGGCTTTTCAATTCTAGGATTTGAGTTTTTAAACTTCTATACTTTCCTATTTTTCATATTATTTGAATTATCTTATGAATTTTCTAGAATCGTTTTTGAAAAATATATCAAGTAATTATTAATTTTAAGACTTATTTTACCATAATGTCTTGGTCCAAAATGTTCATGATACCTCTTTTAAATATAATAAAATGCAATCTTCATTTATTCATAATAAATTGAATGTTTCTCTGAAAAGTGTTGATTCATTCTTTAGAAAATTTCTAATTTTTTTTAGAAATTAAGGACTTAGATTAATTCTTTTCAACAGTAAAAACCGTCTTTTTATTGAATAATTGCAGGACTCTTGATTTAAAGTAGCATAATTACTCATTCCACACTTTTTTAACCTTTAATATGAGCATTTAATATTGATATTAACAGAATGTAAATTATTTTATCTATAGATATTTCATGGTATTTAATGTATTGTTAGTAAAATCATTAAAAACTGTTTTTAATCATATTATTAGAATAGCTATGATAATTATTTTGTATTTCTCATTATAAACCTCTAAAAAATTATATTTTGGTAATAAAACACTATATTTAACCACAATCAATTATTTTTCATCGTTGAGTATATTGTTAATCTTGATTATACTATCTTGATTCGAAATCTTTATATATTATTAATATAAATATTAGGCATACCTAATTATTTATTAGGTAAACCTAAAAAATTATGGAGAAATTTTATGAAGAAAAATTTGGATAAAATAATTGAACATAAAAGTTTATTGATTTTTGCAGGAGGAGCAATCACTGCGATAGCTGCTAAAAAAATATTGGAAAGTGATGCAGCCCGGAAATTTTGTACTAAAACAGCTGCAAAAGTAATGCAACTTCAAGATGAAGCAGAAGAAACATTTCTAAATATTAAAGAAGATGCTGAGGATATTCGTCACGATGCTCAAAATGAAAAGAAAAAAGAAATACAAAACATATGAGCTTAAATTTTTAATTTAACCATAAGACCTATAATGGCTATAAATTTAAAAATATTCTTTATACATGATTAGTTTATAAAATAATTGATTCTCAAATTTGTATATTTAATTATTATATTAGTTTATAAATATTATTTTATAATTAATATTATACTAATATATAATTAATTTATATATTTTATTTAAAGAATATTTATTTCTATGTATATTATATAATTAATATATATTTTTGATTAATTAATTTATTTAATTAATTCTATTCTGTTAAGTATTTATTATTTAATTAAAGAGATATTTTATGCATTAAAGGGATATTTTATTCATTAAAGAGATATTTTATTCATTAAAGAGATATTTTATGCAATATGAAGTTATATATGATAAAGAAAATAGGTTACGTCTTCGTTCGGGTAGATATGCATTCACTGAAGGGGAAGGTTATGGAATAGCTAAACTACTTTTAAAAAAGGAGTATATTAAAGATGTGTTCACCTCTTCTATCAATGGTAGTCTTCTGATTAAATATGATAATCTTAAAAAAAGAAAAAATATTTTAGAATTTGTGCGAAATCTTAAAGAAAAGGATATTGAAGAGTCAGAGCCATCTGAAAAGGATATAACTCTAAAACTTGAAAATGAATTTTTTTTAAAGTTATCTAATAAAATTGTAGGGCGAATTTTATATGATATATTCGTTCCAATTCCTATTAAAACTTTAAATGTCTTATACGCCGCATTTCCTTATATTATTGATGGGTTAAAGAGTTTGTACAAAAGGAAGGTCAATGTTTCTGTTCTTGATATGGTCGCAATAAGTATGTCTATTTATAAGAAATTTTATGGATCTGCTGGTTCTATAATGTTTTTATTATCGATATCCGATATATTAGAAGAATACACTATACAAAAAACTAAAAATACTTTTAAAAATAGCTTAGCTATTAATATTGATACTGTATGGAAGGTAATGGAAAAAGATGAAGAGGTATCTGTTCCTCTATCTGAAATAGTTAATGGAAATAAAATTAAAATACGGACTGGAGGTTTAATTCCTGTCGATGGTGTAATAGCCAATGGGGACGCAATGATAAATGAATCTTCAATGACAGGAGAGCCTTTATCGATTCATAAAGGTGAAGGTACTACTGTGCATGCTGGAACTGTAGTAGAAGAAGGATCTATTGTGATTCTTGTAGAAGCAGTTGATGAAGAGACAAGAATAAACAAAATAATAGAGCTGATAGAAGAATCTGAATCTTTGAAGGCTAATATTCAAAGTAAAGCTGAGAAATTAGCTGATTCAATAGTACCATTTAGCTTATTTGTAACATTATTAACTTATTTGGTTACTCGAAACTCAACAAAGGCATTATCTATTCTCATGGTAGATTATTCTTGTGCAATCAAACTATCTACTCCTATTTCGGTCATATCTGCAATGCAAGAGGCTTCTAATCATAAAATAATGATTAAAGGCGGACGATATCTTGAGAACTACGCTCAAGCAGATACAATAGTCTTTGATAAAACTGGGACTTTAACTAAAAGTTCTCCTAAAGTAGCTGATATTATTACATGTGGAGATTACTCTCGAGATGAAATTTTGAAAACAGCTGCTTGTATAGAGGAACATTTTGCCCATAGTGTAGCAAGAGCTATTGTAAATCAAGCAGAATCTGAAAATCTTAAACATGAGGAAGAACACGCTGAGGTTGAATATATTGTGGCTCATGGAATCTCTACAACTTTTAGAAATCAAAAAACCATGATTGGAAGTGCTCATTTTATTTTTGAAGATGAAAAGATACCTTTACCAAAATCCATTGAGAAAAATATTCAAGAAAAAATAAAAGAATATTCTGCTATTTATTTAGCTATTGGTGGAAAATTAGAAGGTATTATATGTATAGAAGATCCTATTCGTCCTGAAGCAAAGAGAGTAATAGCTAAACTTAAAGATTTAGGTATTGAAAATGTTATAATGCTAACTGGAGACAGTGAAAATGCAGCTAAATCTGTTTCTGAGGAGTTAGGAATTCTAAAATACAAAGCTCAGGTTCTTCCAGAAGATAAGGCAAAAATAATCGATGAACTTAAAAAAGAAGGTAAGAAAGTTATAATGGTTGGTGATGGGATAAATGATTCTCCGGCATTATCTTCGGCTGATGTTTCGGTATCTATGAAAGATTCATCAGATATTACAAGAGAAATTGCAGATATTTCATTACTTTCACCAAATTTGGATGAACTTGTAACTATTAGATTATTGAGTCAAAACATGCTTGAAAAAATCCAAAATAATTATTCCGCAATTGTTATTATAAATACATCTCTAATTGGTTTAGGAATGTTGGGTTTTATAAGTCCTTCAACATCTTCACTACTTCACAACTTATCTACAGTAGCTATTGGCGGATTAAGCACAAGATCTTCCCTTTGAAGTTCTATATAATGAATTATAACTTTAAAAAATACATTTTTACTTTTTTACTTTTTTTAGATTATAATCTTAAATATTATTAATAACATAATTAATAAATATATTATAAATCTATTACAATATCGTATTTAGTAAATAGAATTTTATTATATAATTTTTCTGGAGGATATTTTCAATGAGTGAGGAGAACTCTATTAAAGTCACAGTTGAAGAGCTAAAAAAACTGCTCAATGCTCAAAACGTTGTTGGTGAACCTATAGAAACACAAGATAAATTACTAATACCTTTTATGAAATTAGGTTTTGGGTTTGGAGTAGGTCAAGGTGGAAATGATGAGGGTAATGGTTTAGGCTCTGCAGCAGTTGCAGGAATAGAACCTATCTCCATGGTCGTAATTAATAAGAAGACTGGAAATTCAGAAGGTATTTCAGTTCTTAACCTGTCCAAAGGAACAGAAACTAATAAAATAATCTCTGATTTAGGCCTAGTTGTTACAGATTTAGTAAAAGAAGTTATTAATAATATGAATGATAATGCAACTAATGAAAAGAATGATATAGAAGAATCTGAAATTAGGGATATAGAATAAAAGCTTCCCTATTTTAGGGATGTGGGATATTTTTCCTTAGTTTAGGGATATAGAATAAAAGCTTCTCTATTTTAGGGATGTGGGATATTTTTCCTTAGTTTAGGGATATAGAATAAAAGCTTCCCTATTTTAGGGATGTGGGATATTTTTCCTTAGTTTAGGGATATAGAATAAAAGCTTCCCTATTTTAGGGATGTGGGATATTTTTCCTTAGTTTAGGGATATAGGATAAAAATTTCATCAAGGTCTTTAATTTGATATTCTAATTTTTTATCTTTTGCCTGTTTATTTATTTATAATCTTTATATTTATTTCTACTCCAACTATTAATGGATGATATCATTGATTTTATAGCTATTTTTTTTGGAATATTAGTTTTAATAGTTCTAATAATATTTTTAATATTATTTATAGGATTACAAGTACATATTAAATCTAATAATATGAATCAAGAGTTTGATTTTAATATAAGAATTAAATTATTTTTTATAAATATCTATTCTAAAACTTTTCCAAGAAATGATAGAAATGAAAAAGATCTAAAAAAGAAAACTTCTAAAGAAAAAACTCATGGGAGTGAAAACAATAAAAATGATAAAAATGAGGGGTTTAAAGAGAATTGGGATAACTATAAAAGTTTAATCCCATTAATGAAAGAAAATTTTTCCCCCATCGTTGATTTTTTTATCTTAGCTTTTAGAAGCATCGAATTAGAATATTTCAATACTACTATTAAATTGGGACTTTCTAACCCTTCAGATACTGCAATTAGTTTTGGTTATATTCAAATTCTTTTTTTGGTTTTTAACTCTTCTAAAAATCTTAGTTTCTCAGCAGAACCAATATTCAATAAAGAAGTTTTTGAATATGATAGTGAAATAATATTCAAAATTAAATTGTTTAAACCTTTGTTAGGACTTTTTAGACTATTTAGTAAAAAATCTATGTTGAAATTAATATGGAAAATAAGGAGTACCTTTAAATGAATCAACTAGCTGATATTTTATCTAATTATTTCAATATTCATAAAGAAATAGTCTTTTCAGATGAGATAAAATATGAAGATATTAAAATATTTCCAGCTTATGAAATATCTATCTTATTTTTAAATTCTGAAACAATTTCATCTTTTTCAATAAAGCCCATATGTTTAATAATAAATAAATTTAAAGATAACAAAGAAGAATTCTATCTCCATTTCTTGGATTCGTCTATAATTGATGATTATAATAGTAATAAATCGATTAATAAAATTGTAAGAGAATTTGTAATGGAAAAAATAATTAATTAAAGTCTAATTTTCTTATTTTTAATTTGACTCCGTTAAGTTTAAATAGTAATTAATGCTATATTATATTATTAGGTAAATTTTACTAAGCAAGTTTGAAATGCTTATTTTTCTAAATTATCAATAATATATTAAGTTTACACAAAGTGATACCATGGCAAGAACAAAAAAAGTAGGAATTACAGGAAGATTCGGAGCTAGATATGGAAGAAAAGCTAAAAGAGCTGTAAAATCCATTGAAGAAAATATGAAGAAGAAACATGTTTGTCCTAAATGTGACAGACCTGCTGTTAAAAGACTAAGTGCAGGAATATGGAAATGTAGTAAATGTAATGTAGTATTTACTGGTGGAGCATATGTTCCTGAAACTCCTATGGTTAAAACAGCTAGTCGTAATATAAAAAGAGTAGTTGGAGGAGACTAATTGTATAAATGTTCAGAATGTGGAACTGAAATTGATCATAAAAGCTACATGGAAAACAAATGTCCAAAATGTAGGTACAGGATCCTCTTCAAAAAAGTTCCTACAAACAAAAAAAGCATTAAAGCAAGATAACGAATTTAGCTAGTGCTATAATCTTTTATTTTTACATTATTAAGTACTAGTCATAGTTCTATTATTTTTACATTATTTTTTTAAAGATGTTCTATTAAATGTATCTATATCTATATTTTTATCATATCTTCTTTAAAAACATTTTAAAATACATTCTAAAATGATGTTTTAAAAATTATTAATGTTTTATGGGGTATTTTAAAAGATATTCTAAATGATGTTTTAAAAATTATTAATGTTTTATGGGGTATTTTAAAAGATATTCTAAATGATGTTTTAAAAATTATTTAAATTTTATTCATCTTAATTCGAGTTTTTATATGTTAATTTCAACTTCAAGAAAACCTTCACAGAAGACACGAGCTTTTTGTAAAAACTTATCCCATGCTCTGGGATTTGACTATATAAACCGTGGAAAAATGAGTCTGAGGGATTTACAACTAAAATCATCTCAACTGGGATACGATTCTCTAGTTTTAGTCTATGAAATGAAAGGAAATCCGAGTAAAATAACTTTTTTTTCCAATGAAGGAGAAGAATTATTGATTATTTTAGGCTCTGTTACAACCACAAGTGAGCGTTTACATATAAAAACTGATGAGATTTCTATTAAATGTGATTATCCAGAATTAGCTATTTTAGGGAATATATTGAATGTTAGGTGTTCTAAGAATCCAAAAGAAAATTATATTCATATAGAAAAATTAGAAGATAAGACTTTGGATGATACTGAAAATCTTGAGAGCTTTAATAAAAAAATAGCTAACATATCATTTTATAACAAATTTGGGAATGATACGGGGCTTAAAATAGCAGTTAGAAAAGTTATTTCTTAATCTGGAGGTTTTATTATCTCAGAGGCTAATTTTGATATAGTACATTCTGTAAAAGGTGACATAAACCTTGATTTTGAAGATATTAAACAGGCAGAAATAGTTTACAAGTCTGTTCTGTTGGAGTTTAAAACATCTCCGGAACATAGATCTAAGATGGATATCGTCCTTAAAGATAGCTGCATTACTATTTCTATTGATTCAAATGATGCTACTTCTTTTAGAGCTTCTATTAACTCGGCTATTAAATGGATAATCCTTTCAGTAGAAGTCAATAATATAACTTTATAAAATAAATGAAATAAATCAATAAACTATAATCAAAAACTTTTTAAGAAAATGATGGTAGGAATAGTCAATTATATATTATAGAATAAAGAAATATTATATTATTTATAGAAAAATTAATCTAACATAATCATGAATGTTATTATATATTCTTATGATAATAAATATCTATTTATATATTCTTATGATAATAAATATCTATTTATATATTATTATGATAATAAATATCTATTAATAAAGAAACTAGGTGAAAATATGGAAGTACCTCAAAATATACAACATCAATTAAATCAATTTCAACAATTACAACAACAAGCACAAGCTGTTACCGTACAAAAACAAAATGTGGATATTCAAATCCAAGAAACTGAAAGAGCACTTGAAGAATTGAAAAAAACAGAATCTGGTGCAGAAGTTTTTAAAACAGCTGGAAATTTGCTTATCAAGGTTGATCGTGATGAAGTTAATGAAGAACTTGAAGAAAAGTTAGAAACTCTTCAGCTTAGAGAAAAAACAATGGCTCGTCAAGAAGAAAGAGTGATGAAAAAACTCCAAGAGATGCAAACTTCTATTCAAGAAGCCATGCAACAAAATTCAGCTGAATAAGCTGAATATCTTAATAACTCTCTATTCACTTTTAATTTTATAGCTACAATTAATTTACTTATTATACTCTTTAGTTTTATAGCTAGAGTTAATTTAGTTATTACACTCTTTAGTTTTATAGCTAGAGTTAATTTAGTTATTAAACTCTTTAGTTTTATAGCTAGAGTTAATTTAGCTATTAATTATAGACTAATAATTAGTATAAATTAATCATTATTGAGCAAATTTTTGTGATTTTTCTAATTTTATGATTATATCTATTTTTTATTTTATTCTATTAATGGAAGTTTTATTTTGAAAAAACTTAAGAATTTATCTCAAGAAGACTTAGATGATATTTCTGAATACTTTTCTTCAATTGTTAATGATTCTATTTTATATAATATTCCCTCTAAAGAAATTTCAGATCTAGATGTTAAAATTGAAGTTTCTTATGAAAATGGAAAATTAGATGTTGATATAGATGTTGATATAGAACTAGATGAATTTTCAGATGCAAAAGATGAATTTCTTGAAATAGCTATTTCAGAAGCTTATTCTAAGTTAGATATCCTTATTGATAGTAATTATAGGGAATAATTATTTACTTATCTATTTTTATTTTTTTCTTTTTTAAATTATAAAATTAAAATTTATACCTAATTGTTATAATTGATTTAAAAAGGGATTGATTGTTTAATATATTTGTTGTTTTTCAATCTTCTTTTGTTATTACTTTTTTATGGATTTTAAGCTATTTTTATTACTTTCATCAATATAGAAAGCTTTATATACTTCTAAAATCTAATAAGTATTGTTGTTAAAAATATCGAATAAAGTATTACTAACAACAATATATTTAAATATATAACTTCTTCTTTCGCCATAGAAGTACCTCTTTTTAAATTGAGAGTATTGAACTAACTTATTCTCAATTTAATTCATTTTCTTTTTAAAAAATTGTTAATTGTCTATTTTATTATATTTTTATGACTAGTTGGCTATTGTTTGTTTTATTTAGTTATTATTTTAAATATAAATCTATAAAATAGAATTTTTTAATATTTATTAATTCAATATTCAAGTTTATTTTATATATATCAAGATGATTTTAAAAAATTTCAAGTAAACTTTATATACTATTAATTAAATATAATGATATGGGGTTCATCTCCTTAGTTTATCACAAATATTAAATAAATAGAAGATTTGAGTATTAAGCTATTCAATCTTTTATTTATGATTAATATTAAATTATTTTTAATTTCTATGAATATTAGAATTATCATCCTATTTTTTCATCTTTTATAATTAATTCGCTATTTTTTTATTTATAATAACTAAATTTTTATTTTTAATAAGATAACAATAGAGAATCAATTATAATAACATACAATAAATAATTCAATAATTATTTTCGATATTTTTGTAACATTATTTTTTAATTAATCTAAAAATTTTTATATTATGATATACTAAGTTTAAGTGTAGACAGTATTTTTATACAATTTTGTAGTTTGTAGTTTTTATTAGGATACTAATTTTATGATGTATTTTTATAATTAATATATTAATATTAGTTTCATGTTATTTAATTCATAAAAATGAAACTTTATATGAATTTTGGGATAAAATGAAGAAATCAATTATATTTGCAATTATTATAGCAGTTATTCTGATATTTGGAACTTATTTATGGGTTGTCTCAGAAGTTAGCTTGATTGAGCCTGTAGGTCGTTTGAGTGTCACAAAACTAGCTAACCCTGATATGTTCCCTGATCACCCTAACGCCGAAGTTTTAGCGGAGTATGCTGCTAAAAAAGGTTCTCGTTGTGTTTTAGTTGTACATTATGGTGGTGATTCTAATTATCGTCAGTTTGAGCAGGAAGATTTTTTGTCTCAATATGGTGATGTAACGGTTTTAGAATTGGCATTTGTAGATCCGTCTACTTACAAAACTTATGTTGATTGGAATGAAGTAATTTCAACTTTTTTATTTGGAATTCCTGATGATAGATATACATATAAAGCAGATGGAATTCATTTTGAAACCTTAGATGAAGCTATGGCATATATCGACACTGAAGCACAAAAACATGGTCAAGAAGGCCCAATACCTATGTTTTATCATGGTACTGTAAGAAAAGGAGATCCTTATTTCAATCCAGGCTGTGGATTCCCATTATTTACACAAATTTCTTGGAAATATTATGGTAGATTTGGAGCATATTATTATGTTGCAAAGAGCTTAATATGGCCGTATGTTTCAAATAGATATTATCCTTATGAAATCAGTCATTTATTTGATCTGCAGAAACTTTATAATTCTAATGAATTAGATTATACTGAATATTAAGTATTGAAATAATCATTTTATAGTTTTTAGCTGAATTTCTATTTTTTATTTTTTTATAAATCTTTTCAATTTCTATTTTAGCAACTAAAGTTAGATCTTGATGAATCAATAAAGAACACAGTAGATTCATATAAAAAATACACTCCAAGAGAAATTTGTGCTGATGGTACAAATTTAATATTATTTATTGATAGTCGTTTAAATTAAAATATTGAATGATTTAAAGTACGTAATTGGCAATGTCCTATTAAAATTATTACAAGACAATTCAATATAACAACTAAGAAATTTTTTCACCATCAAGCCTACATAAGCGAAAAATATTATTTATATAATGAAGATATGTTTGAATTCATTATCAAGAACTTAATCAATTTTTTTAAAAGATAATAAGAGCTATTTTTATATTGTATATTCCATTGAGAGTGTAAATTTTTGTGGAGTTTTTCTAAAATTTTCAGTTTTACTTATAAAGTTTTATAAATGAAAAGTGATTTTTTCCAAAAAACTCCACACTTTTTTACACTCTCATTCCATTCTATTAAACAAGTTCTTAGCTTAGATAGTTTTTTATTCATTTTTCATATTTTCTTCATTTTTCTAACTATATTTTCACCAAAATATTTGTTTTTGAAGGGTAATCTTAAATTACAAATGCGAGCTGATAAAAAAAGATAATGTCCCGGATAATAATATGTTTTCTTAATTTTAAACTTTTTTGATATCATAAAATCAAAAATCCATGAAAATATTGGACTTATATGGTTCACTTTCAATAATCCATTATTAAAACTCATAAACTGTCCAAATAATAAGTATAAAATTCTACTAACTAAGTTTTCAACATTTGGTGTGGTTAGTATGACTGTTCCATTAACCTTAAGGATTCTATGAATCTCCTCTACAAAAACCCAAGGATTTTCTAAATGTTCAATTGTATCAACAGACAAAATAAAATCGAATTCTTCATTTTCGAAGGGCAATATCTTATTCGCATCTATTTTAATATAACTTAAATTCCCTTTCATGAAATTCTTTTCTTCTCTCTCTCTCTCTCTCTCTCTCTAATATGGGATTAATATCTGCTGAAATCACATCGTATCCCATTTCACAGAGTTTTTTAGATAAATATCCCGTTCCTGATGCAATATCTAATAGCTTACCTTTTGTGTGTTGTTTACACATGTTTAAAATAACTTTGTCATAATCTCTATTTCTACTATCATGTGATCCTTGAAATTTGTCGATTTTATAGTTTTTTTCTTTTTTGAATATCATTTAATCATCCTAATCTATGATTTAGGGACTTTTGTTTTATATTGAATTTCAATAGTCTTTGTCTATTTTGTCAGTAAAAGTAACTAACAATCTATGTTTTGTAATGATATTATATTTAATGTTTTTGTGTGTTTTGAGAAGAATGTTGTTTATTTGAAACCTAATATGTCTCTTTTAATTGTTCTTTTGATGGGGTAAATGATGGGTTGTGATGTAATTTTTTGTGCTTAAGTTTTTTGTGGATGGTTTTAAGTTTTTATTTCTTTGTAATTGAGTATTGGGCCGTGTAGAACTTATATCTTTATATATGGGTGATCATTATAAGTATAATTATCCAGTGATTAAAGATTAATATATTAATAGTTTACTAATACACAAACTGTTCTTTAAAAAACTAACAAATTTTTGTCATGTGTCATGAAAAAACAACTTAATTATTTATTTTTTATCTTTAAATTCAATTTAAACAATTTTTAAGAGAAATAAAAATATTAATAATTTACAAACATTACCACTATTACTATAAATAAATTAGTAAAAATATCATGACTTTATAATAAGAATAAAATATATTAAAACACAAAAAGTTTGTCTTTGAAATATTAAAAAATTATTCTTACAAAGTTTTAGATGTAGCCCAATTTCGGTTAACCTAAATATTTATATATTAAAAGGATTATAATAATTAACTATATGGTTTAGGTATTCCTAAATTAATAGAAAACTTTATATATAAAAATATTTAAATTAAGTTTGTAATTATTTTGGTATTCCTAAATTTTAGTTAAATGTTATAACATTACACATTAACTATTTATTTAGTAAGTTTTGTAAAGGAACTTTTTAAAAAGACTCCTTATTCAAAATAGAAATCTATGTATTGCTAAATGTACTAAAGAAAATTTGAACTTGAATTTTTAAAACGGAGGTAAAAATATGGTAAATGATAATAATCAAGATTCTATAAGGACTTTAGATAAACTAAATAATGGTGAAGAAGGAACAATTGTGTCTTATTCTAATGAAGGTGATTCAGAACTTAAACGGCATTTATTAGGAATGGGCTTTGTTACAGGTTCAAAAATAACTTTGGATAAAGTTGCTCCATTAGGAGATCCTATTAAATTTATATTAAAAGGATATTCTATCTGTCTTCGTAAAAATGAAGCGAAAAATATCAAAGTTAAAGTATCAAATTAAGATTATGAGAATTAACTTATGATTAATTATCTATTTATGAATTTAATTTCATCTATAGCTAAAAATTCTTGATTTATATTATAAAGTAACTCATATAATTTTCTTGGGAAATAAAAGTACTTTGCCTGATAGTTAACTCCTAGTTTAATAAGATTCATTAGAAGATTTTGTTTTGTATTAAATCATTAGCATTTATTAAATCATTAGCATTGTTAAAAATGATTAATAAAATTATTACTAAAATTATTACTAAAATTATTGCATAGTCATATTAACAATTTAAAAAAAATATAATTTTAAAGAAAGTAACTTGTGGTTAAACTAAGTTAACTTAAATAAATAGTATTATTTCTTAATATAAGGAGAAGATTTAATGGAAAATATTAAGATAGGATTGGCTGGAAATCCTAATGTTGGTAAAACAACATTATTTAATTATTTAACTGGTATGCGGCAGCATGTTGGTAACTGGCCTGGAAAAACCGTTGAAAAAGCTGAAGGGCATCTAAACTATAAAGGCGATAAAGTAGAAGTAATTGATCTTCCAGGAAATTATGCATTAACTGCACACTCAATTGAAGAAATCATCTCAAGAGATTTTATTGTAGATGAAAGTTCTGATGTTATAGTGAATGTTGTTGATGCAAGTAATTTAGAGAGAAATCTATATCTAACAACACAGATGATGGAACTTGGAGCAAATTTAATAATAGCTTTAAATATGAATAAATTTGCTAAAAATAAAGAACATAATATTAATTCTAAGGAGCTATCCAAACTACTCGGAATTCCAGTAATTGAAATTGAAGCTATTGATGGAACTGGAGTAGATAGCTTATTGGATGAAATAAAAAAAGTATCTTCTAATTCAATAGACAGTAGTAAAAAATTAGTTTATGGAAAAGAATTAACTTTACATTTAACTGAATCATATGATGATGATGGAAAGGAACTTTTAGAGATTCCTGAAAAACATAACAGTATTATTCAAGCTATTGAAAAAGATAAAAATTTATTAGATGTTCCAGCTACATGGACAGCTATTAAACTTTTAGAAAATGATAAAATTGTCACTGAAAAAGTAAAGGCTTCTCCAGAATTTAGAAATATTTTTAAAGAACTTGACAGTCTTGAAAAACATTTAAAAGATGTTTTCGGAGAAGATCCTGAAGAAATAATTGCTAACTATAGATATGCATTTATTGATGGTTTAATTAAAGAATCAGTAGACAAACCAGACTTTGAAAAACCTACAACAAGTGATAAAATTGATAAATATGTAACAAACAGATTACTTGGGATTCCTATTTTTATAGCTATAATGTGGCTAACATTTCAAATAACTTTCACTGTGGCCGAACCTTTTCAAGGCCTTATTGAAGAAGGATTTACAGTTTTAGGAGATTTCCTATTAAGCACATTAGGTGAAAACATCGTTTCATCATTCCTTGTTGATGGAATAATTGGTGGAGTTGGTGGAGTTTTGGTATTTCTGCCAGTCATATTCTTGATGTTTCTAATGATAAGTATCTTAGAAGATTCTGGTTATCTTGCACGAGCTGCATTTGTAATGGATAAAGTCATGCATAAAGCAGTAGGTTTACATGGAAAAGCATTCATCCCAATGATTTTAGGATTCGGTTGTGGTGTTCCAGCTGTAATGGCTACAAGAACCATGGAACATGAAAGAGATAGGCTACTCACCATGTTAATTGTGCCTTTTATGTCTTGTACAGCAAGAATCCCTGTTTATGCATTATTTGTGGCGGCATTTTTCACTGCAAATCAAGGAAACATAGTTTTATCAATATATTTATTAGGAATAGCTGTTGCAATCATTGTTGCGGCAATTTTAAAGAAAGCATTCTTTAAAGGTATTACAAGTCCTTTTGTAATGGAATTACCAACTTATAAGGTTCCTTCAGTAAAAGGGGTATTAATACATACATGGGAAAAAGGTTATGGTTTCATTAGAAAAGCAGGTACAATTATTTTACTCCTTTCTATATTAGTTTGGGCATTAGGTAGTTTACCAGCTGGTGTTGACTATGGAACTCAAGAAAGTTATTTAGGTCAAATTGGAACTGTTGCTGCTCCTGTATTTGCTCCGTTAGGTTTTGGTGATTGGCAACCTGCTGTTGCTTTAATTGTCGGTATTGGTGCTAAAGAGGTGGTGGTTTCAACATTCAGCTCATTGTTCGAAGTTTCAGAGGAAGGAGAGGGAATATCAAATGCTTTAAAGACGTTGTTCACTCCGTTAACAGCATATGCTTTCATGGCATTTGTCTTACTTTATGTTCCATGTTTTGCTTTTGTTGGTACAATAAAATCAGAAACAAATTCATGGAAATGGCCAGGAGTTTTGGTTCTGGTTACATTTGTAACGGCTTATGTTGTGTCCTTCTTGATATACCAGGGAGGTCTGTTATTAGGATTGGCATGATATTAAATTTATCATGATAGTAAATCTATTATAGTAAATCTGTCATAGTATTAAATTATATCATGATATTAAGTTATATCATGATATTAAATTTTAATATTTTAAATGAAAAAAATAATATTAAAATTATTATTTTGTAATATAAATTTGAATAATTAATTATTCATTTTATACTTATTTTCTTATTTCTTATTCATATTGTATTACATTTAAAATAATTTTATAAGGATAACAATATTAATAAAAAGAAAAATACTAATTTTACTTTATTAATATTATTATTGAATGATTGAAAATAATTATTTAGTTTGCGAATGTTATTTATTATTGAATGATTGAAGATAATTATTTAGTTTGTGAATGTTATTTATTATTGAATGATTGAAGATAATTATTTAGTTTGTGAATGTTATTTATTATTGAATGATTGAAGATAATTATTTAGTTTGTGAACGTTATTTATTATTGAATGATTGAAGATAATTATTTAGTTTGTGAATGTTATTCATTATTGAATGATTAAAAATAATTATTTAATTCATTAATTTTATTTGAACATAATTAAAGAAAGTATATAAAAAAATAGAACATGCGTTTTAAGGGGGTAAAACATGAATTGTAGATTATGTGGGCATGAATTTGATGAAGAATCAATTGGAAGAAGTTGCCATGGATGTGGAAAAAAAGAATGTTCTGCCATACATTGTCCTAAATGTGGTTATGCAAATCATCCTGAATATGAACAAGAATTTAAATTTATAATTTCATTAAAAAATAAATTAAAAAGCATTTTTAGTTAAGTGTTGAATAAAAGAGGATATAAAAGATGATATTAATGCTGAGCTGAATTAAATGAATCTATTAGAAAAATATCAATCAGTAATAATAATCATTGCTATTATATCTGCTCTTGTTCTTGGACAAATATCAATAATTTCTAGTGTTAGTAATCATCTTATTATACCATTCTTATTTTTGATGCTATTTGGAATATTTATGGCTATGCGAACTGATGATTTTAAGAAAAGTTTTCTAAATTTTAGATTTACAAAAATTAGTTTGCTTATTAATTTCATTTGGACCCCAATTTTAGCATATATTTTAGGTTATTTATTTTTATACAATGAGCCAGAAATTTGGATAGGCTTCATAATGCTTTTAGTAACTCCATGTACAGACTGGTATTTAATATTTACTGATATAGCAAAGGGTAATGTTCCATTAAGCCTTTCTATACTTCCATTAAACTTAACTCTTCAAATCATCCTACTTCCGATTTATTTGTTATTATTTACAGGAGTCAGCAGTAGTTTTGATATAACTATATTGATTGAAAGTATTCTCTTTATTATAATCCTACCATTTATTCTAGCCCAGATTGTGAAATATCTTCTTAAGAAATCTAAAAACATTAAAAATAATGCTGAATCAAACATAATTTCTTTTTTTGATTCATCTCAAATCGTATTTTTAAGTTTAGCTATTTTTTGTATGTTTGCTTCACAAGGTTCATATTTGTTGAAGAACCTATGGGCTTTTTTAATTTTATTTGTTCCTATAATTCTATTTTTTATAATAAATTTTATTCTTGTTAAAATAGTTAGTAAAAGACTAAACATGAAATATGAAGAGTATGCTTCCTTGTCTTTAACAACATTGGCTAGAAATTCTCCAATATCATTAGCTATTGCTGTAACAGCATTTCCAAATGATCCAATAATAGCTTTAGCTCTTGTAATAGCTCCATTAATTGAACTTCCAGTTTTAGCTATTGTAGCTCAAATTTTATTGTCTACTCGAAAAAATTAGTTTTAAACTTAAGACTTTTAACAAAAATTTAAATATCTATTTACTAAATAGCTAGTAGCTTATTATTGTATATTAATAAGATTTATTTTTATTACTATATCAAGAATAATTTTTAAGAATAATTTTTTATTAGTATATCAAGAATAATTTTTAAGAATAATTTTTTATTAGTATATCAAGAATAATTTTTAAGAATAATTTTTTATTACTATATCAAGAATAATTTTTAAGAATAATTTTTTATTACTATATCAAGAATAATTTTTAAGAATAATTTTTTATTAGTTTAATTTGCAATAATGATTTAATAATAAATTTTATATTCCTTTAAGTTAATAATATTAAATGATGTAGTTCGTATTATTTTGAAGTAAAATGATAAAGTGATTATTTATTAAATATATTTTAATTAAGTTAATTTTATTATTTTATATAAATTATCTTTAAGAAATCAATAATATTGTGTTATTAAAATTATGTGGTGTTTATTATTAATTCAAGATATAAAAATACGGTTAATAATTTATTTCAATTATTTTTAACAGTTTTAATAATATTTATAATGGTCAATATTATATTGATGACTTTAGTTTTAATGTTTCCAATTAAACCCATAAGTATTAATGAAATAGCTTTATTTGATATTATTATTTCACTGTTATTGTTACTTTTTATTGGGATAAATCATTTTATTTTAGATAATATAGCTAACATGGAACATGATATAGTAGTTTTAATAGCTATCATTCCTTTTGAGTCCATTTTCTTTTTTGTGATTGGAACAGATACTAGCTATTTGATTCATACATTATTTTTTATTGTAACTATATTCCATATAGTTGGATTGTTACTTAGTTTGCAAATTTCTGGATCTAAATTCATTGAATTTACAGAAAATAATGGATTAGGCTATGGTTTAATAATTACTGCTAGTATTTTTGTAGTTTCTTCTGTTCTGTTTTTCATGTCTGAAGTATCAGTTAATCCTAAAGTTTTTTCTTTTGAAGATGCTGTTTGGTATGCTATTGTATCTATTACTACTACTGGTTATGGAGATATAGTTCCTTCCACTTTATCTGGACGTATTATAGGTTCTGTTCTTATGATAACTGGTATTTCATTCACAACATTTGCTACAGCTTCAGTTGCAGGGTCAATTATAACTAAACTTGATAAAAGAAGGGAAAATGTAAGGAAAGACATAAACATTATAGATGATAATATAAAAGCTAAATTTGAAGAGAATCAAAAACAAATAAATGAAATCAAAATGATGATTGAGAATTTAAATAAAAAGTAAACAATAGAAATAGGGGTTGTTATGGTGGAAATTATACCTGTAATGGATTTAATGGGAGGAATAGCTGTTTCTGGTAAGTCTGGAAATAGGAAACAATATACTTCTTTAGGCTCTGTTTTTAGTAGAGATTCTAATCCCTTGGAAATAGCTAATTCTCTTAAAATCATAGGTGCTAAAGAGCTTTATTTGGCAGATTTAGATTCTATTGAAAAAATAGGTCATAATTTGGATCAAGTTAAAATGATCAACACAGTCATTCCAGTGATGTTAGATTGTGGAATAAAAAATTTTGATTCATTTAATTTCTATTTAAATTTTGCTTATAAACTTATTATAGCTACTGAAACATTGGAATCGTTAGAAGAGCTTCATAAGATATTTAACGTATTTCCAAAAGAACGTATCGTGATAAGTGTTGATATAAAAGATGGTGAGCTTTATTCCAAATCTAAAGATTTTAATCTTAATTTAGATGAATTTAAAGATGAATTGGATCTTATTTCACCTAATGAAATTATTTTATTGGATATATCTCGAGTTGGAACAGGAAAAGGCATTAATGAAGAATTAATAAACAAATTTCGAAAGTTTGAAAATAATTTAATATTAGGTGGAGGAATAACAAAAGAAGATTTGCCTAAATTAGATGATTTAGGGATAAAAAAAGTTTTAATCGGTTCAGCTATTCACAATGGAGAAATAACTCCTAATTTTTGATGATGATAATAGCTATTTACACTTAGTAACTAAAATACAACGTATATTAACTATTATTTACTAATCTTGTCTATATTCCTCATAGTTATTATCAAAATCCAACTAAACTAAAATTACAAGCTAAATATAACTGGCAAAATAATAAATGGCAATGATACAGCTATTAAGAATAAAACAATCCCTATAATAGTAACTTCTTTTTTGTCATCCATAATTCCATTAATCAATGCTAATATTCCAAAAAATCCTAAAATCACTGGAATTATATGTGAAAAGATTAGAATTCCGCTAAATGCTTCTGCCATAATATTTCATCCTTAAAGTTATTTTATTTGTTTAAAATTATAAGTTTATTCAATGATTCTTACTTCAATGAAATTTTTTAGTATGATCTTTTAATATAATATGTTTAAAATATTTTTTCTAAGGGTTATTATCTATTATATATTATATTTTATAATTACTTCTATAACTACTTTTAATATTATATTTCTATAATTATAATTATTTCTATAACTACTTTTGGCTCTGTAGAAATCATATTTTGATTTTTATGTTAAATGTTTTTGTGTGACGATATATGTTATAGCATAGATTTTTTAACTTAGTTTCTTTATTTCTTAGTCGGTCACTTCTACTTTGATTTTTATC
>NZ_LWMW01000093.1 GCF_001639285.1 Methanobrevibacter cuticularis
CATATTAACGCCATTAATTGGGGTTGAGTATAAATATGTTTTGATTTTTCACAGGAATACTCTGATAAAGACATCTTAGCAATTTCAAAGGACACAAAGGTAAATTTTATTAACTCATTATCACATAAACTGAACATGGGATCACCCTATTATTTTGGTAATACATAATATGTGATCCCATAATACTTAACATGATTTCTACAGAGCCTTAAATTAATCGATTATCTTTATATTTTTTATATTGATTTGATAAAGTTGCTTATCTTTATATTTTTTATATTGATTTGATAAAGTTGATTATCTTTATATTTTTTATATTGATTTGATGAAATTCTTTATCTTTATATAGTTATATATTAATTGATAATCGTTTTTATGAATATTGATATTTAAATAGCAATTTATATTTATCAAAATAGCTAAAGATTATTGATATGGGTCTTAGTAATTGACTAATAATTTTTAATAGTATAAATAATTAAATCAAGATAAATTAATTAATTACAAATAATTATAATTAAGGGGTCGTTTTATGGATATAATGCAAGCAATCATAATTGGGGTAGTACAAGGACTAACAGAATTTTTACCAGTGAGTAGTTCAGCTCACTTAATTTTCATTCAACATTTTTTAGGAGTATCAGCTAATTTAGGTTTCGATGTTCTTCTTCATTTAGGTACTTTAGTGGCTGTAGTTGGATATTTTTTCAAGGATATTGTAGAAATGGTCAAAGCATTTTTTTCAAGCATAGCTGATATATTTAGGGGAAGATTTAAGGAAGGATTTAGGGAAGATAACTATAAAAAATTAGCATGGATGGTTATTATAGGTACAATACCTGCAGGAATAGTTGGGATACGTTTTGACGCTGAAATTGAGGCTTTATTCAACTCTTTAACAGTACCTGCGTTTTTCTTGATTATAACTGGTTTGCTTCTCTATATTTCTCAAAAAATTACTTCAAATAACAAATATATTGAAAATACTGGTATTAAAGAAAGTATTATTGTTGGTATCAGCCAAGCAATTGCTATAATACCAGGATTATCTCGTTCAGGAACTACAATATCTACAGGACTATTTTTAGGCTTTAACAAAGAGTTTGCAGCAAAATTTAGTTTTCTTTTATCTATTCCTGCAATAATTGGAGCTACTGCAGTGCAATTAAAAAATATTGGGACTGGCCTAGATTCTAATTTAATGGCTTATGTTATTGGATTTTTAGCAGCTCTAATATCTGGATATTTAGCTATTAGTATAGTTTTAAAATTAATAAAAGAAAGAAATTTAAACGCTTTTGCTTACTACTGTTGGATAGTCGGTGCTATAATCCTAATTTATGCTTTATTTTTCATATAAAATTATGTTGGAGTATTTTATAACGTTTAAGTTTTATTAAGATCATTACTTCTTAAAAATAGTACATGATCCTAATTTATGCTTTATTTCTACCTCAGTCATTGCTATTTACAAACTTCTTCTATTTTTTTTCTTATATCTTCTATTGAATATCCTAAGAGTAGGGCCATGAGTATAGAACCTCCAGCACCAGCCCCTTCTTTAACAAAACCCTTTAAATAGTTTTTCAATCCATCATTATCGGATTTTTCAAAATAAGGATCCACTACATTTACAGATATGTCACCTATTTGAGAAATAATGTTCAGTAAATCAGAATTTTCATCTTTTGCTACAAATGAAGTGGTTCCAATCAATATATTTGAAAAATCAAATTCAGGATCAATAGCTTTTATAAAGCTACAAATAGCTGCCATTTGAGTGCCACCTGCTAGTAACACTGGTATATCACTTCCAAATACCATGCCTGCCACAGCAGGAATCATAGGATCACCAACAGCTTTAACAGCATCAAAAGGATTAACATTCCCAATATCTATTTTTGCATTAGCTATTCCTTCCATAACAACATCTTTTTTTAATTCATGGGGATTTATTGGGGTACTTCCACTTACCTTAAAGTTTGCATCATATCCTAAGGCAGTTAAAACACCAAGTGCAGTTGTTGTTCCTGCAGGAATACTTTCACCAATAACTAAATATTCTACAGACTTAGAAAGTTCTTTAGCTATTAATTTTGAATCTTCAAAAATTTTTTTAGGATCTTTAACAGCAGTGCCGGTTCTTATATCTTCGCCATGATCATTATTAATGAGAAGATAAGGAACATCTGGTTTTATTCGTGAACCAGCATCAGCTATTAAATATGGGACATTAGTTAATTCAAGAGCTGCTTTTGTAAGCATAGCAGGCGTTGGAGCTGAAGCTCCATCTATAATTGTTTGAGGAGGAATATTACAACATCTTAGTTCCCCTCGAATGATAAGTTCAACATCTCCCGCTGGAGTATATTCCATTAGTTCAGGAGTAGCTCCTGCTCCAGTGATCCCTGGAATGTTTGCAGTTGCTGTTGTAGCTATTATACATACAAAAAAAGGCTTTTTTCCTTTTAACTTAGATAAAAGATCTGTAGATCCATAAGTTTTTAATCCATTAAACATAATCAATACCCAATATTCACTTTAATTTTTTAAAATTTTATTAATAATTTTATATTTTATTATATAATTTATTAGTTTATTATATATAATTAGTATTTACTTTATATAATTAATATTTACTTCATATAATTAGTATTTACTTCAATTTTTTCATTAATTTTTTCATTAATTTTTTTAATAAATTTTTAATATAATCACATTTTCGAATTTTCTAACACCAAATTAATATATAATAATAGAATAATTTAATAGAGTTAGATAAGATAATAAATAATTAATATAATATTAAATTTAAACTAGAAGTTGATTAAATGATTTGTTTAGGAATTGAAGGAACAGCTGAAAAAACAGGGGTTGGAATAGTAGATAGTGATGGGAATATTCTAGCTTTGGCTGGAAAGCAGCTATTTCCAAAAATTGGGGGTATTCATCCCAGAGAAGCCAGTGAACATCATGCTAAATGGATTCCTAAATTGATAATTGAAGCTTGTACTAAAGCTAACTTAGAATTAAAAGATATAGACCTTGTATCATTTTCTAAAGGGCCAGGTTTAGGACCAGCTCTTAGGACAGTAGCTACAGCTAGTAGGACATTAGCTCTTTCTCTCAACAAACCAATAATTGGTGTTAATCATTGTATTGCTCATGTGGAAATCGGAAAACTTGATACTGGAGCTATTGATCCTGTTTCTCTTTATGTTAGTGGTGGAAACAGTCAGATAATAGCTTATGAATATGGTAGATACAGAATTTTTGGTGAAACTCTAGACATAGCTATTGGGAACTGTCTTGATCAATTTGGAAGAGAAACCAATCTTGGACATCCAGGAGGTCCAATTGTTGAAGAATTAGCAAAGGATGGGAAATATATTGATCTTCCATATAGTGTTAAAGGTATGGATCTTTCATTTTCAGGACTTCTAACTGCTAGTATTCGAGAATATCAAAAAAATATAGCTATTGAAGATATTTGTTATAGTCTACAAGAGACTGCTTTTTCAATGCTGGTAGAAGTAACTGAAAGAGCATTAGCTCATACTAAAAAGGATGAGGTGATGTTATGTGGAGGAGTAGCTGCAAACAAACGCCTTAGAGAAATGTTAGCTATTATGGCTGAGGAACATTACGCAGAATTTCACATTCCTAAAATGGAATACTGTGGAGATAATGGTGCTATGATAGCTTTACTTGGAATATTAACATATAATATCTATGGTCCAGATAAATTAGAAGATACAAATGTTATTCAAAGATTCAGAACTGATGAAGTTGATGTACCATGGGTACACACATCAAAAAACAAAATCAATCTTCCAAATGATATAATAGCTAAAGGAGCAGAGTCTGATATCTATCTAAGCACATGGATGAATGAAGAAGCTGTGATTAAAAAAAGAAATCCAAAACATTATAGAATAGAAGAAATCGACAATAAAATACGAAAATCAAGAACCAAAAAAGAAGCTAAATTACTTTCAAATGTTAAAAAAGCAGGGGTACGTTCTCCAATTTTATATGATGTCGATTTAAAAGAAAAAGTTATTATAATGGAGAGTGTTGAAGGATCTTTGCTGAAAGATGTAATTGGAGACTTACAAGAAAAGGATGAAAGAAATATTTCAATAGCTATTGGACATCAAATTGGCTTAATGCATCAACTTAACATGATCCATGGAGATATAACTAGTTCCAACATAATACTTCATAATAACAATCCTGTTTTCATCGATTTTGGACTTGGAAAATACTCAGATCTAATTGAAGATAAATGTGTTGATTTATTAGTTTTAAAAAAATCTTTACAAAGTATGGATTACAAAATATCCAATGGTATTTTTAATAATATTCTCGATGGTTATGTAAATAGCTATTGTGATGAAGATTTAACTAAAGATAAAATAATGGACAAAATAGCTGAAATTCAAAAAAGAGGACGTTATACTCATTAATATTTGTTTTTAATATTAAAAAAGAGGACGTTATACTCATTAATATTTCTTTTTAATATTAAAGGAAGATTCAAATTCATAGGATTGCAATGATTCATGAAATTTCTAAATAACCATTATTTTATATTAGCTCATATTTTAATTTTTAAAAAGATATATAAAATCTGAAATTAAAATTCTATGATATGATAACATTTATTACTGGTAATGAACACAAAGTAAAAGAAGCAGAAAATATTTTTCAAAAATTCAATATTGAATTGGAGCATATTGATTTAGGTTACATGGAACCTCAAGGAACACTTGAGGAAGTAGCTATATCAGGTGCAAAATATGCGGCTGAAAAATTAAATAAACCTGTGATTGTTGAAGATGCTGGTTTATTCATTAAAGCTTTAAATTGGTTCCCCGGAACATATTCGTCCTATGTCCAAGAGACTATAGGAAATCAGGGCATTTTAAATCTAATGAGTAACACAATTAATACTAAAGACCGTCATGCCGAATTCAGGTCGGTTATTGGGTACTGTGCCCCCAATATCGAACCCAAGATTTTTTTAGGTAAGGTCGAAGGTAGCATTGCATTTGAAGAAAAAGGAAATAAAGGATTTGCTTTTGATCCAATTTTCTATGTTCAAAAAAAAGATAAAACTTTTGGAGAACTAACACTTCAAGAAAAAAACCAGTTTTCTCATAGAAAAAATTCGTTAGAACTATTTGCTAATTGGTATAAATGTATAAAAGAATAATTTCTTCTTAATAGTTATATTCTTTATATTGTAATCTTATATCATATTATAAAATTGTAATCTTTAGATAATAATTAGAATTTTCATATTTCTAATATTTTTATATTTCTAGTTTGTTAATTAGATTATTAAATATTAATTATATTTCTAGTTTGTTAATTAGATTATTAAATATTAATTATATTAAAATAAATTAATTAGATTATTAAATATTAATTATATTAAAATAAATTAATTAGATTATTAAATATTAATTATATTAAAATAAATTAATTAGATTATTAAACTATCAATTAGATTAAAATATATTAAATTAATTAAAATTAAAGAGGTAATATTATGGTAAAGCCAGAATGGGTTAATTACTCAAATGAAGAAATTGAAGAATTCATATTGAAGTTCACAAAAGAAGGAAAATCTCCGAGTGAAATTGGAGTTATCTTAAGGGATCAATATGGGGTTCCAAGTGTTAAAGAAGTAACTGGAGAGAAAATAACAGCTATTTTAAAAAGAAATGAACAGTCTCAGACATATCCAGAAGATATAATGAACTTAATTAAAAGAGCTGTAAACATAAGAGATCATTTAAAAGAAAATCCAAAGGATTTACACACCAAAAGAGGATTAACTATTATAGAATCTAGAATCAGGAGATTAGGCAAATATTACTCAAATGAAGGTGAATTGCCTGAAGGATGGAGATATGACCCACAAGAAGCAGCACTCCTTGTTAAATAAGGCTAGTGAAGCTTGTGATATGCTTTCTAGGCATATCAAAGAAGAGCATGTCATAAGAATAGTATCTCACAATGATGCTGATGGATTATCAGCAGCAGGTCTTATAGCTAAAGCTATAACTGAAGAAGGAGGACAATTTCATACCACTATTGTGCCTCGCCTAAAAGCAGAAATAGTGAAGGAGTTAGCTCATGAACGATATGAGCTATTTATCTTCTCTGATATGGGTAGTGCATGTTTAGATTATATAAATCGCTTAAAAGCCGATGTTATTATTGCAGATCATCATCAACCAAATGAAACTGAAAAAAATGATGAGAATAGTGATAATGAAAATACTAAATCTAATATTAATGCTAATGTAGTTCATGTAAACCCTCATATATTTGGAATTAATGGAACTACTGAAATCAGTGGTGCTGGTACAAGTTACTTAACTGTTAGAGATCTAGGAGAAGGAAAGAAACATCTTGCTCCTTTAGCTCTTGTTGGTGCTTTTGGAGATATGCAGGGTCAGGATGGTTTCATCGGTGTAAATAAGGTAATAGTTGAAGATGGAAAAGAAGCTGGCTCACTTGAAATTCATGAAGATCTAAAAATTGTCTCTAAAACTCAAGAACCATTATATAAATCTTTAGCTTACACTTTCAGCCCTTCACTTCCAGGATTAACTGGGGATTTAGAGGGGTCTATAGGATTTTTAGAGAAAGCAGGTCTTTCTTATGGAATTAAGTTTTCTGATCTTGAGGATGAAGAAAAAGATGTTCTAAAAGATGAATTGCTCAAATTAAATCCTAAGATTTTTGGGGATGTTTATAGTATTCCTAAAGAAAACCCAATACTCCGTAATTTAGAAGAATATTCTTCTATTTTAGATTCATGTGGAAAAAATAAGAAAACAGGATTGGGATTAAGTATCGTCTTAGGAGAAAGGGGAGAAGCTCTTGATGTAGCTATTAAATTCCAAACAACTTATCGTGAACAGTTAATTAAAGGAATGGAATGGATTAAAAGAGAAGGATCTACTCAACTAGAATCTATTCAATATATTTATAGTGATGATAAAGTTTTAAAAAGTGTCATGGGAACAATTTCTTCAGTTGGAATTTCAGTAGGACTATTAGTTGAAGATAAACCAATTCTTTCTATGGCTAGAATGCATAACGATGTTAAAGTATCTGGAAGAACTACAAAAAATATGGTCAAAAAAGGCGTTGATCTTGGAAAAGCATTGCATGATAGTTCATTAAGTTTTGGAGGTCAGGGTGGTGGCCATGATATAGCTGCTGGAGCCATGATTCCTTATAAAGAAATGGATAACTTCTTAAATTTAGTTAATGACATGGTTGAATATCAAATCAATGCTAAAGCCCAATAATTTAACAATTTAAATAACTTGGATTCAAATAAATTGGATAACTTAAATTCAAATAAGTCAGATAACTTAAATTCAAATAAATCTGATTCAAATAAATTGGATAACTTGAATTCAAATAAGTCAGATAACTTAAATTTAAATAACTCGGATTCAAATAAATTGGATAACTTGAATTCAAATAAGTCAGATAACTTAAATTTAAATAACTCGGATTCAAATAAATTGGATAACTTAAATTCAAATAAGTCAGATAACTTAAATTCAAATAAATCTGATTCAAATAAATTGGATAACTTAAATTCAAATAAGTCAGATAAATTGGATTCAAATAAATCGGATAAATCACTTAACGTTTAATTACAGCAAGGAGATACAATGTATCTAAATAAAGATGAAGAAAGGATGTATGAAGGAGAATATGGAAATACTGTAAGAAAAAGTATGGAAATATTGGTAGCATTAGGTGAAATATATGGAGCTGAGAATCTTATTGATATAACTTCAGCTCAAATATCTGGTGTTTCATACAAAACTATTGGAGATGCTGGTCTTGAATATTTAGAAGATTTAGCTTCTGATAAAAATGCTTTAGCTAAAGTTCCTTCTACATTAAATCCAGCAGGTACAGATTTAGATAACTGGGAAAAACTTGGGTTTCCATCTGAATTTGCACTTAAACAAAATAAGATTGTAGATGCTTATGGTTCTCTTGGAATTTCTCAAACATGTACTTGTACTCCATATTTAGTTGGAAATGTTCCAAGGTTCAGAGATCATGTTGCTTGGTCTGAATCTTCTGCAGTAGCTTATGTTAACTCGGTCATTGGAGCTAAAACTAATCGTGAAGGAGGTCCTGGAGCATTGGCTGCAGCTATTTGTGGTAAAACAGCTATGTATGGATACCATATTGAAGAAAATAGAAAAGCTACAATAGTTATAGAAGTTGAGGATAAGATTTCTGGAATAGATTATGGTGCGTTGGGTTACATTGTTGGTAAGGAAATTGGGGATGGAATTCCTTATTTTATTTTAAAAGATAAAACTCAAAATAAGAAAAAGGATTCATCAACTGATATATCAAGTATAAGTCCAACTAATAACGATTTAAAATCATTAGGAGCAGCACTTGCGTCATCTGGAGCTGTTGCATTGTATCATATAGAAAACATAACTCCTGAATATAAAATAGCTGGAAAAAAACATCTACAAAATGATAAAATGTTTATTTCTTCTCATGATATCCAAAATGCATGTGAAAAATTAACAACGTCAGATTCAAACGAGGCTGATCTCGTATGTTTAGGATGTCCTCATGCATCACTTGAAGAAATTGAAGAAATAGCTAATTTAGTCAAAGGAAGACATATAAAGAATGATCTTTGGGTTTGTACCTCTATAAACATTAAAGCTGCTGCTGATAGAATGGGATTTACAAAGATTATTGAAAATGCAGGAGCTGCCCTAGTATGTGACACATGTATGGTTGTATCTCCAATTGAAGAACTAGGATATGAAAGTATCGGTGTAAATTCTGCAAAGGCAGCTAACTATGTACCTTCTATGTGTGGCCTAAAAGTAATCTATGACAATGCTGAAAATTTAATAAAATTTAAATAATCTTTCAATATTTTTTTTAAATTCTTATTTTTGATTTTTATTGATTGTTTAATTATAAGATTATTAAAAATATTAATTAAATAAGACAACTTAAAAAATAATAAGGTATTTATTATTGATTTAATAATCAAATAATTTTAATCTTTTTAAAATGAAGTAATTTTTTTGAATATTTCATTAAATATTTAAAGAGGATTGATAGCTTCCTTTTAGTTTAACAAATGGCTCGGCCCGATCTGCGATAACTCCTAATTTTTTTAAATCTTCAAGTTTTTTAAAAGGTTGTTTTTTTCTAATAGCTATTATTTTTTTAGCAGAGATAGGTCCGATTCCAGGAACTCTTAAAAGATCATGAAATGATGCAGAATTCACTTCTAATGGGAAAATATCCTTTTGAAGTGCTGCTAAATACTTTGGGTCTTCTTCAACTGAGAGATACCCATCATTTTCAAAGACTAACTCATTTAAATCAAATTTATACTGATTCAAGAGTGCATCGGCGTGATACAATTTGGAAGTTCTCTCTTTATTGCACTCTTCTCTATTTTCAAGATCGGTTCCTTCAATTGGAGAAAAAGAACTAAAATAGCTACGTCGTAAATCAACTTTTTTATAAAGTGCTTTAATTCTATGTAGAATTTCAGAATCTGTTTCATCATTAGCTCCAACAAGCATTTGAGTAGTTTGACTAGAGCATATTAAAGAAGAATCTTTTTTAGAAATAGAATTTATCCAATCCAACCTTTTAAGAATGTCTTTATTATAATCTTTAGTAGAAGATAATTCAGATAATCCATCAGAGGTAGCTGATTCTATATTTAAACTTACTCTATTAGCTAAAGACATAGCCCTCTTAATACTATCTTTACTAGCCCCTGGAATTATTTTAAGATGGATATAATCAGAATAACCATAATCTTTTCTTAGAATTCTAGTAACATCAATAATATTTTCCATAGTGCTTTCAATATCATGAGAAATAGCAGAACTTAAAAATAAACCATTAACATAATCATTATTATAATAGTTAAGAAAAACTTTAGCTATTTCTTCTGGTGAAAGCTCAAGCCTGTTAAAATCGTGTTTTGACTGATTAATACAATATTTACAGTCATTAACACACTTATTAGTCATTAAAACTTTAAATAAAGGAATTTTACATCCATTAGCCCCTGTTGCATTATATATTCCTGGAAGATTAGTATCAGACTTTTTATAGTGATTTACATAATCGCAAAGGTCATATTGAGCAGAATCACTTAAAACCTGCATTTTCTTTAAAGTATTCATTGGTATTATATCATGTTTTAATATATTATTAATTTTTGGGTGCAAATGAAAAGTATTATCTTATAACTTTTTATAAGATTTTGATAAATTAAATCACTTATATTCTGTGTAATAAGCCAATAACTAAAGATCGTTTTTCCATAAAAAATCTCCTTCCTCATCTTTTACTAGTGAACCTTTCATCAGAAACCCAAAATTTCTGATAGTTTGGAACTCTAACTTTAAAAATCCTAAAAACATTATAATATCCTTTATCTATCTAAATACACATCTATTTAAACTAAAAAATATTATATAGTAGCATATGAAACTCATACATTCTTTGGAACATATTAAATAATTCTTAAGGATACATAAACTCTAATTCTAATGACTATATAAATATTTATAAAAAAAAGTAATATAATTACATAAAACATCATCGATATAAATAGAACTTTACAAAGATAAATTGAATATCTAAAAAACTAACCAATAAACTACTAATAATGCTAAAATAATTAATCTTCATTTTAAACTTATAGGATAAATTTATATTAGGTTTTTCATGATATAATCAACATATTAACCATTATTTGTATAATTGAATCTAAAATCAGCATCAATATCAACACTTATTTTAACTTCTTTTATAAATATTTCAATTAATGCTTCATTTCAAGTAATCATAAATTTAATCTACAATTAATAATTTGAGTTAATTGTTAAAATTTAAATAATCACAAATACAATTAATAAATATGAGAATTGTATTAGCTGGAACTGGAAGTGCAGTAGGAAAAACAACTATTTCTACAGGAATCATGAAGGCACTATCTGCTGAAATGAATGTTCAGCCATTTAAAGTTGGTCCAGATTACATAGATCCTTCTTATCATACATTAGCCACTAGAAATCCCTCAAGAAATCTTGATTCTTTTTTCATGAATGATGATCAGATTAAAAAATCATTTGTTCGAGGATTAGATTTAGCTAATGCAGATATTGGCATAATTGAAGGAGTTAGGGGCCTTTATGAAGGAATAAGTCCCATCGGCGACGTTGGAAATACGGCATCAATAGCTAAAGCATTAAATGCTCCAGTAATTCTTATCATGGATGGTCGTAGCTTGGTAAAAAGTGCAGCTGCAGTAGTACTAGGGTTTAAAACTCTCGATCCAGAAGTTAAAATTGAAGGTGTTATCTTAAACAAAATAAAAGGAAAAAGACACTTTTTAAAAGCTAAAAAAGCTATTGAAACTTTAACCAATACAAGAGTAATAGGAGGAATACCTAGGGATGATGCATTAACCGTTAATGAACGTCATTTAGGTCTTGTTCCAGCTTTAGAACGTGAAAGAATAGCTATTAATATTGATATATGGTCAAAAGTTGTGGAAGAGTACATTGATTTAGATGCCCTAAAAGAAATAGCTAAATCTCAAGGAAAAATAACTAAAAGTAATAAGAATAATAATTGTGATGAAAATATAGACAATAATATAGCTACTAAATATAATAATCTAAATAATGGGAATAACAATGAAGATATTAGAGATAATATTAGAAATAATGAAAACAGCACAGAGCTGTGGAAAATAGCTAACAAAAATAAAGTTAAAATAGGGGTAGCTAGGGATGAAATTTTTAGTTTCTATTATCAAGAGAATTTGGAGAGTTTAGAGGATAATAATGCGAAAATAATTCTTTTCAGTCCATATAAGGATGAAGAAATTCCTGATGTGGATGCTCTATATATTGGTGGAGGATATCCTGAAATTTTTAAAAAAGAGCTTGAAAATAATGAAACAATGAGAAAATCAATAAATGATTTTCACAGGGATGAAAATCCCATATATGCAGAATGTGGAGGATTAATCTATTTGTCTCAATCTATTGATGATGTAAAAATGTGTAATGTCTTACCTTACAATTCAATAATGACTGATAAAGTCCAAGGTCTTAGTTATGTAATAGCTAAATCAAATGAAGATAATTTGATTTCACAAAAAGGAGAAGTATTCAGAGGCCATGAATTCCATTATACTAAACTATTGGTGGATGATGTTCAATCAAACTTCGTATTTGATATACAGAGAGGTCGAGGAATACTTAATAATAAGGATGGTTTAGCTATTAACAACACTTTAGCTAATTATATCCATATTCATGCATGTTCTTGTCCTAATTTCGCATATAATTTCACAAAAAATGTGAGTGAATTATAATAACAGTAAAATCCATTTAATTTGTATCTTATGGATTTAATAGTTTACATTTTATTGATCAAATAATTGATATTTTATTGATTCAATAGTTCTTAGATTAATTTAAAGGATATTTAAGAAATTATTCTTAATAATATGATTTTATTGAATATAATATGAATATTTTAGGCAGATTGAATTTAACTATGATCAAATAAAATATTCTTAATATCTAGATAATTAATTTATTGGATATTAATTTATTGGATATTTTTATAATTAATTTATTGGATATTTTTATAATTAATTTATTGGATATTAATTTATTGGATATTTTTATAATTAATTTATTGGATATTAATTTATAGGATATTTAAGATAATATAATGATAATTATTGATAAAAATCAAAGAAAATGGGGAAATGGTTGGTATGAAAATAAATGTGAGAGATTTTAAAAATATCGATTTATTTCATCCATATATACTAATTATGGCTTTTGTGGCATTTATAGCTATTAGTCTACCTATTTTATATTTCTCTAATGAATTACCTAGACCCTCATTTCAAGTGTATTATTTTATAATAATGGGGATTGTATTTTTTGTTTTTGGTGTTTTATTTCCAAAAATAATTGGGATGATTTCAAAGAGATTTAAAAATAAAATGATTTATATAAGCAATATAAAATCAAGAAGATTAGGTCATCTAGCTATTTTTTCAAGATATAGTTTATTAGAAATCTTGCTAGTTTCAATTGTCTTAATTGGAATAATACTTCAAATAATTAATTTCATAATGTTGGGAGGGATTCCTCTTTTAAGTGGAGTATTAAAAGCTCATGCTGCTACAAAAATATGGTTATTTTCATTTATTGCATTTATAATAGGAATAAACATCCTTCTTGCTAAATATAACAGAAAATCTCATTATATCTTTTTACTAATTGGGTTAGGATTATTTGCACTTACTGGTTATAGAACAACCCCAATAGCTATTTTGTTAAGTGTTTTTATTACATTATATTATACTAGAAATATAAAAATAAAATATCAGCTTTTTTTTATCGCAGTAATAGCTATTTTACTCCTTATTATTGGATTTATAGCTGTTCAATCTATTGAATGGCAGCAATGGAGATTGAATGCTTTAGAATTACTATCTTATAGGGCAGGATTTACTTTAAATATTCTAGATAGGGCTACATATTTAGCTGGATCTACTAATGGCAGTTTATTTTATTACACTTTAACAGGATTTTTTAAATCAGTTGATCCAAGAGTTTTAGTTGGTGAAGTTGTCCTTAATGAGCATCATTCCATCACTTCTACAATTTTAGGGCCAGCTATTTTAGATTTTGGAGGTATAGGATTGGCTGTGCAGATGTTTTTGATAGGTCTTATCTTGAAGCTATTATATTTCATTCAAAAACATGTGAAAGGAATAGCTACAGCTTTTTATGGTATAATTCTGGCACAAACTTTTATTTGGATTGAAACAGGACCAACAGACCTTGTAGTTTGGTTATTCTATTTCCTTGGGATTATTACAATAGTATATTATTTTGTTATTATAGATAATAATGCAAATCATTCTAAATTTAAGGATAAGATTGATAATTCCATGGATGGTGAGTAAATGGAAGATCAAATAAATATAGCTATTGCTTGTGAATTGGCTCCAGCAAAAACCATAATTCCTATAATAAAAAGAATAAAATTCTTAGAAAAAGAAGAAAAAGATTATTTAAACTGGAACAAGAGTAAAATTATTGGTTTAACTCATGGAAAAGGAGTAAAAGAACTTTTAAAACCTTATTGTAATGAAATATATTCTATTGGTCAAGGTAGGGGAGGAGGAAAAGTAAAAAGAAACAATTTGGAACTAGCTTCTTTAATTATCAAAGATATCTTTAAAGCTATTAAAGCTATGAGGGGTAAAAATATAGACCTTTTAGTTACTTGTGGAAATGCAGGGGATGTTAGGAAATCAATAGCTGCAGCTAATTTTCTTAAAATACCAATAATACATATAGAACAAGATATTTACAATCCAATTGAATTTATTTCATATGCTAATTTAGTTACTCTCCCTTCAAAAAAATATGAAGACTACTTTGAAAATATTTACCATATTGATAATGTAGTTAATATTGGGGGATATCCAATGGCAAATTATGTAAAAGAATACATCAATGATGAAAAATTGGAGATATCTGAAGAAATCTCATTGAAATATGCTGTTGATGATTTTATTTTAATAGTTTTAGGTGGAGATTTAAAAATAACTGATTTAAAAGAATTAATCACTTCACTTGAAAATTTGGATTTTCCAGTTATCATAGCCCCATATAGATTTAAAAGAGAACAGATAGAGAGTTTAATCACTTCCAACAAAATAAAGGTTTTAGATGAATTTGTTGATTTGTTGAGTTTACTAAAAGAAGCTAAAGCTCTGATTTATGGTGCAGGAATGGGAATGACAATAGAAGCAGGAGTATTAGAAATTCCTTCTATAAAAATAGCTGGCTTTCATAAAAAACAAGGTAGTGTAGATTTAGCTAAAGATTTAGCTATTCCAATCCTAGAGATATCTGATCTTCCAAAAAATATGGAAGAATTAAATAAATTAAGTAAACCAAATGGAAAATTTCTTATTGAAAATAGTGAACTAGCTATTGAAAATCTTGTAGACATTATCAATGATTTTGATTTTAATAATCTTCCTAAAAAAAGTGGTTTAAGTGCTATGAGAGCTATATGGAAAAAAAGGTCTGAATTTAGATAATGATTAAATATTGGATAAGATAGATGATTGTAATTAGGTATTTTCAAATGATTATAATCAGTTTGATAAAGTTCTTAATAAATAAATCGTCTAAAAAAACATTATAATCTTAAGCTAATAATCTTAATCAATTTATTAAACTAATAAAGATATTTAAATAATATATTTTTAATCTTAATTAATTTATTAAACTAATAAAGATATTTAAATAATATATTTTTAATCTTAATTAATTTATTAAACTAATAAAGATATTTAAATAATATATTCTTAATCTTAATTAATTTATTAAACTAATAAAGATATTTAAATAATATATTTTTAATAATAATCAATTTTAAGGCACTGTAATTAAAAATAAATGATATTAAGAATTTAATTTATCTTCGAAATTTAAGAACTTTTTCATAAATACTATAGTTTTCCTGATTTTGTTTTAAGGTCATTTAAAATTTTCTTTT
Source organism: Methanobrevibacter cuticularis (assembly GCF_001639285.1). Classification (GTDB taxonomy): domain Archaea; phylum Methanobacteriota; class Methanobacteria; order Methanobacteriales; family Methanobacteriaceae; genus Methanobaculum; species Methanobaculum cuticulare. Next base: position 15,676 of record NZ_LWMW01000093.1, read on the forward strand.
ATATCATTCATATACTTTTAAAGAATCTTTAATTATACAATATATTTTTAACAAGCTATTATATTGAAAATAAATCCTAAATTATTCTTTATTTCACTAACCATTAGAAAATATTGAAACTTAAAAAACTAGTATATAAAGTTAATGGTTCAAAATAAATCAGAAAGTACTTAATAATAAAGAATAAATAAGAAATTGGTGATAAAATGGTAGTCAAAATTGGAATAATTAAAAGTGGAAATATCGGTACTTCACCTGTATTAGATTTATTACTTGATGAAAGAGCTGATAGACCTAATATTGACGTACGAGTAATTGGTTCTGGTGCTAAAATGAACCCAGAACAAGTAGAAGAAGTAACTCCTAAGATAAAAGAGTTTAACCCAGATTTTGCTATATTTATAAGCCCTAATCCTGGTGCACCTGGACCTGCTAAGGCAAGAGAATTATTATCAAGCTATGATATCCCTGCTTTGATAATTGGTGATGGTCCTGGAATGGGTAAAAGAGAAGAAATGGATGAACAAGGTTTAGGTTACATAATCGTAAAAGCTGACCCTATGATTGGTGCAAGAAGAGAATTACTTGACCCAACTGAAATGGCTTCATTTAACTCTGATGTTATTAAAGTTTTAGCTTTAACTGGTGCTTACAGAACAGTACAAAACGCAATCGATGGAATGATTGCAGATGTTGAAGCTGGAAAAGATGTTGAGTTACCTAAAATCGTATTATCTCGAGATGTAGCTGTTAAAGCTGCAGACTTTAAAAATCCTTATGCTAAAGCTAAAGCTATGGCTGCATATGAAATAGCTACTAAAGTAGCTGATATTGATACTGAAGGATGTTTCATGGTTCAAGATGCTGAAAAATACATACCACTTGTTGCATCTGCTCACGAAATGATCGCAGTAGCAGCAAAATTAGCTGAAGAAGCAAGAGAAATTGAAAAATCCAATGATACAGTTGTAAGAACTCCACACAGTGGAAAAGGTACTACTGTTTCTAAAACAAAATTACTAGATAAACCAGCTTAAGTTTATCTTAAAATATATCCTACATTAAAAACCGTTTTCAACGGTTTACTTTTCTTTTTTTAAATTAGCTTATTATAATATTTTTAATAGCTTTATCGGTATAATGATTATAAAATGATATTTTAATCTTAATAAAGTTTAATTGTTAAAAAAATTTTAATTTATAGTGTAAAACATTATTTTTGGGAAAATTTTAATATTTTTAATTTTTATTAAAATGAATATTTTTTAAAATAAAAAAAATCAGAGATTTTTTAACTTTATAAAAATAAAAAATTTTTCTAAAATAAAAAGTTAAAATTTATTATGAATTCAAATTAAATTATCCCTTTAGTACTTGGGATGGAATCATGTTCAATTTTACAAGCATCCTTCAAAGATTTAGCAAATGCTTTAAAAATAGCTTCAGCTTTATGATGGTCATTTGATCCTTTAGCATGAATATTAATATTCAATTTTCCAGAACTTGAAAATGATTCAAAAAAGTGTTTTATTGTATCAGAAGTCATGTCTCCGATTTTATCGTTGTTAAATGAGAAATCCATTTCATAATAGCTACGCCCACTAATATCAATAGCTACGGTAGCTAATGAATCGTCCATAGGAATGATTGCATGAGACATTCTTTTAATACCTCTCTTATTTCCAATAGCTTCTAAAAAAGCTTCTCCAAATAAAATTCCAACATCTTCTATTGTGTGATGGTCGTCAATATCTATATCCCCAATAGCTTCAATATCTAAATCAAATAAGCTATGTTTTGTGAAGGATTCTAACATGTGATTAAAGAAATTGATCCCTGTATTGATATTGTACATACCTTTTCCATCTAAATTAATTTTTATTTTGATGTCAGTTTCAGATGTTTTTCTTGAAACTTTAGCTATTCTTTCTTTCATTTAACTCACTTTTCATAACTATTATAGTCAATTCTTTTAATGTGGTAATTATTATAAAATTTATAGAGGTAATTTCTCTCTTGTATCTTCTTTTGATTTTTTAATTCTCTTTTTTTCTTCTTCATCATCAGGTGCATTCCTAATAACGGTTATCGCATCTTCTGGACACCTAGATGCACATATTGTACAAACATGACAATATTCTAAATTGGATGCATGAGCGGTTTTATTAATAGTCCATATTTTCTGACCTTTAGGACATATCTCTTTACATTCCCCACATCCGGTACATTTATCTTTATCAACTTCTATTTTTAGAATAAAAACACCTCAAGATAATTAAATTCTCTTGTCATGACAATACATTTTTATGAGTATCATTAATCATAAATATTTATATCATTTCTCCTTAATTAGAATATTGGGGTTTTAGAATATTTTCATTTCAGAGTTTTATATTGATTAGAATATTGGGGTTTTAGAATATTTTCATTTTAGAAACTTGGATATATTAAAAATTTAGACATAGACTTTTTTGAAATTTAATTATATTATTTTAAGATGATTAAATTTTTAAAGTAGCTATTGAAACAGCTTTAAAACCAACATAAACTTCTTTTCCTATTTTAAGATTTAGTTTTTCTTCTGCAGATAGAGTGATATTTGAATATAAAGATATGCCACCAATATCAACTTTTATTTTTATCATTTCATTATTTAAACTTATTTCGGTTATATATCCTTTTATTATGTTTTGTACACTTGATTCTTGTGGTTCAAGCATTATAAAGATGTTATCATAGCTTATTAAGGCTAATATTTTATCTCCGACTTCATAGTTGTCATTTAAAGGAATAGTGATATGAACCTCATTCATTTCTATGGTCATAACTCCTTTAGATTTGTCAATATTTAGGATTTTAGTTTCAATTTCATTAACATCCTTGTGTAGTTCCATAATAGCATTAATTTTTTTACATTCCTTTAAAATTTTTGCTCCTTCGTAACTGAGGACGGTACTTCCGCCTCCACCTTTCCCTCCTTTGCTTGTAGAAACAATAGCTATTTCTAAAGTAGATTCAATCCTATCTATATAGTTAAGAGCAGTTCTATAGGATATTTTGGTTAATTTAGCTCCTTCTGTGATGGAATTGGTCATGTTTATGTAGTTAAGAAGATCATATTTCTTTTTATCTAAAAGAAAAGCCTTTCCACCAATATTTATTTTATATTCTACACCTGCTTCAACTTCTCTCATATTACCTCTTCCAGTAAATCTTGTTAGTAATTTAATTCTTTTTAAATTCTTTTAAAATTTAAATAATTACTAACTATATATTTTTTCTCCATATTAAATGTTTTTGTAATAGAGTTTTAGGGACTGTCAATTTGTTAGTTGGTATTTTGTGTTTTTTATCCAATTTTTTTTGTTCTGTGGCCGATTTGGTTTATGAATCCTATTTTTGTCCTGTATTTATTTTTATCTGCTTTTGACATTATATTTTCTATGTAGTTTTCAGTTTTATTGGTTGTGGAATCGATTTTGCACATATAGACTTTTTAAGAAGATTAGAATTTTTTTATATTTTGGGAAGAATTCTTGTTTTAAATATTTTGCTAAAAACTCTGGAAATTCATCTAATTATTATATATTAATCTTATTAAGAAGTTTATTAATACAATAGACTATAAAAAACCCTATGTATGTTTTGAAAAAATAAAATAAAAATATTAAGCCAATGCTGTCAATTTAAGAAAATTTTCTTTAAAATTTCAATATTTTTAATTAATTTTTTATAATTTATATCTAAACTGAATGTTGCATTCATGAGAATGTTAAAGTAATAATTCTTTAAGTTGACAGCATTGAGAATTATTCTCATTAAAATTTGACCTTTGAATACTCCCATAATAAAAAAACATAAAATATTCAATCACTTATATAAAAAAATAAACAATGTTGAAATAACATAATAAACCATGAGAAACTATAAAAAAGAGTTGATAGTAGTATTTATTTTTGTAAATTCATTAAATGTATTAAGACACTAGTTTGGTCTAAAACATTTAATTTTATATTTGTAATTTGGGAGATATTTTAGAAAAATCCATGGATGTTCAAGAGAGTTTTTCCATGAAATTCAATATTTTATCAATTATTTTAGATAAAGGTCCAAACTTATGTGAAAATCTACGAATAGCTAGAAAATCACTATGATCAAATGCTTTTGAGAGAGTTAAGATAATCAAATAAATAATTGGGCCAATTATAATTCCTAGTAATAATCCAAGAGTAGTTTTTGGAATTAGTAAAATAGCTATTCCCATAATTAAAGAAGCAAAAACAGCCTTTCCAATAAACATATATGGAGCTTTTGTTTTAGTTAAGTTGAAACTTAATTTTAAAATAGGAATCATTATTAAAAAACAAGCTATTGTAGTTGCTAAAGCTCCTCCAACGATTCCATAAATTGGAACAATGAACCAATTTAAAATAAAAGTAGTTATTGCTCCCACAACGAGGACGTACATTGGAGTTCGAGGATTCCCAATTCCTTGTACTATACTTGAAGAAATTGCAAATAATGAGTAGAAAGTCATTCCAACAACCAGAATACTTAAGGCAGGTGAAGCAGCTAAAAACTTTGGAAAGGTTAATTGCAATATAGGTTCTGCAAACAAAGCTATTCCCACAGTCATAGGAAGAATTATAACCATAGAATACCTATAGGATTGTGAAACATATTTACTCAAAAGAATTTGATTTTTCGTACCAAATGCAGCTGAAACAGCAGGTAAAATAGTTGTTGCTAATGAAGTTGATATGATCAGTGGAAATCTAGATATTGGATCAGCAGCATTGAAATATCCAGTTCCCACACTTCCAATTACGTTAGCTATTACAAAAGTTGATATTGCAAATATACACATTTCAGCTAAAGCTGTTATAGTCACAGGTATTGCAAAAACCACAATTTGTTTGGCTAGTTTCACTTCCTCAAGAAAAGAAAAATTATATTCTATTTCAGGCTTAGGGACATATTTCCACATGTATTTTTGGAATATGATAACTGATAGAACAGCTGATGCAGCAAAACCTAAAACAGAACCAAAAACAGCACCCAAAGCAGAATACCCTAATATAACCAAAATAGTCGCAAATATAATCATAAAAATCTGTTCTGTGGCCCTGGTAGCCAGGATATATTCCATTTTTATTACTCCTTGGAATGCTCCTCTGAATGCCCCTACAATAACACTAAAAGGCACGATAAATCCCACTGCTTGTAATGGATAAATAAGTCCTGGCATTTTTGGATTTATTTGAGCTAAAAATGGAGCTATTATAAAGACCATTAAAAAGCCAAATAATATTCCAAGTAAAAGCATAATTTTTAAAGAAGTATATATGGTTTGCCTTGCTAAAACTTCCTTATCTAAAGCTGTATATTCTGCCACATATTTAGCTATTGCTGGAGGGAGACCTCCTGCAGATAAAACTTGAAGAATACCTTGGAATTGTAATGTATAACCTAAAATACCATAAGCTGAAGGTCCTAATAGCTGAGCCATTAAAAATCGATATATGAACCCTCCAATACGAAAGATCACATTACCTATTAAAATTAGAATACTTCCCCTAGCTAATCTTGAACTCATTATAACACCGAAGCTATATGTAGAAAATTATGAAAAATTTAGTCATTAAATCTAATAAATCCTATTTAATCATCTAATAAATCTATTTAATCTAATAAATAGTAGATTGATATATCTTTAATTAGCTGATATTCTTTATAAAGTTGATGCTTATTGTTATTTATTAATTATTTATCAGATTTAATATGGAATTATAGTACACATTAAGTTTGAAAATAATAATTTTAGTATAGATATCTAAAATATATATTTTTAATATTCATGATTTAATAAGTATATAAATAAATTATCTAAAATATATCTTTAATATTCATGATTTAATAAGTATATAAATAAATTATTTAAAATATATATTTTTAATATTCATAATTTAAATTATTTAAAGAATACATCTTTAATATTCATGATTTAATAAGTATATAAATAAATTATTTAAAATATATTTAAAATATGTCTGTTATTCACAATTTAAATATTACTTTATTCTAATCGTTTTTATATTTGTTTAAAAATTTAATAAAACGTTTTAAAGTCTTTCTCAGAGTTTTAAAACCATAATCATCTTCTTTTACACCAGCAAGGGTGTCTTGAGACCATAAACAAGGGCCTAAGTTAGCTCCAAATGAGCCTCCACTTACAGGAATGATTCCATTAAGAAGATAATATGTGTTAATCTGTTGAATAGCTAATTCTTGACCTCCTGCACGATCTCCACCAATAGCTATTGACATTCCTATTTTACCTTCTAGAATATTTATATCAATAGCTCCTAATGCTCTACAACGATCCATAATAGCTTTAATTTGAGCAGAAACAGAACCATTATACATGGGACTAGCTATTATTATGCCATCTGCTTCTTGTAAAAGTTCATAGACTTCTGTCATATCATCTTTTTGTATACATACCTTTTTCTTTAAACAATAATCGCAATGTCTACAAGGACCAATTTCTTTTCCACGGACTGTAAACATCTTTGTTTCAAATCCTTCTTCTTCAAGCTTACTTAAAGCTTCTTTTAAAACATACTCAGTAGCTTGTTTTCTAGGACTTCCACTAATTCCAAAAATCATACTATTATAAACTCCTTAGAAATTAAATTATTTCTTTATTGATGTTAATCTGTTTTTGATTTAAATAAATTTATTCATTTTGAATTTTTTATTAATATAACAACATCTCTGATTTTCATGTATCTTTCAAGAATTTCTACCCTATTTATAAAATCTAAGATATTTATTGTATTTTTATAAAATTGCCTAGGAAATAATTTTTGAAAGCTTTTTTAGAATATTTTCAGCTATTGTGTCTTGGTATTTTATGGAGCAGTGGCTCATTATTCTGTAGTTAGATCATGGCGAGTATTCTTTTTTGGTGTTACAATTTTTACATATTGGTGTAGAATACTTTTTTTCTTTCCATTCTTTTCATGCATATATCTTTAAATGGTAGTATTTTATTATTAAGTTGTATATTATCACTTAAATAAAAGAATAGATAGAAAAATAAACTACAATAAATCCAAAAAAATCTTAAAAACTAATGTTGTAAACATTGCATTTGCAAAAATAGCCAAAATCAAAATAAAATTCATAATAATTCTTATATAGTCCAGCACCAAATTTTTGGAACAAAATTTGTAGATTATATATAAATAAACTGCAAAAATTAGTGCAAAAAATTAAGTTTCTGACTATAAATAAAAATTTTTAAAATTTTAATCAGGATTTTTAAGGAAATAATAATATTTAAAGTCGAAATAAAGAAAGTTAAATGTTTACTAAAAAGACTTTTGGCCGCGATTTTTTTTATTAAATCGGATAAGGAATATTATTTTTGAGGTTTGTGATTTTTTTATTTTTTATTTATTTTTAGAATGTTGTGATGTTTTTGGTGATATAGTTGTATATTTTTTTTTGTTTCCAAATCTTAAAGCACGATTTTATTTTTTTTCTTTCAGGCTTTCTTATTTGTTTTTTTGGGCTTATTGATTTTAAAAACTTTGAAACAAGAAAAAACACATCTTTAGTAGATAAAAGTATTAAATAGCTATTAAGTAATTTAAAATATAAAAAGATTAGTTGTCTTGGATCTGCCAAAAAAGAAAGATTATTTATATTATCATAAGCATACTATTTAACAGTAAAAAATATCATTAATGAGGTTTTATATCATGAATAGAAAACAACTAGCTATAGACTTCGCAAAATCATTAAACCATTCTGAAATTGAAAAAATTATCCTATTTGGTTCTGTAGCTCGAGGAGAAGATAAAAAAGAATCTGATATAGATATTTTAATCGTTACTCGTGCTATAAACGATGACCTTAAAATTAGTGATGATGTCTATGGTAAAGTAATGGATATTCTTCTTGAAACAGGTGAGTACCTTTCTACAAAAATGGTTCCAATTGAACACTACCAATCTCATTTAGATTCACACTTTTATATTAATATTGAAAATGAAGGAATATTAATAGGCTAAAAATCATTAAACTTTTTATTTAGTTGGTAAAAAATGAGTGATATTGATTATGCATTTAAAAGGGCATTGGAATTATTAGAAGTTTCAGAACTTCTTTATAATAATAAACATTATGCAGACTCAATCAATCGTTCATATTACTCAGTTTTCTATGCAACCAAAGCTTTACTAATTAAAAAAGAAATAGATGCTAAAAAACATAGTGGTCTTATTCATCAATTCGGTTTAGCTTATATTATAAATGATAATTTCAACAAAAACACTGGTAAAATATTATCTCGTTTAGAAGAAGATAGAATTCACGCCGACTATGATATGTCAATACCTATTACAAAAGAAAAAGCAGAAGAATATTTATACAACGCTAAAATCTTCATAAAAGAATGTAAAAAATTTTTATAACTAATTAAGCTAATATATTCAATTTATCATTCCTATAAATACTATGAAAAATATCTATAATGTGCTAATAATGGCTAACAATGCCTGAAAATAATCAAAAATAAGAATTTTAAGCTTAATGGCCACAATAAATATTTAAAAAAATAGTAAGACTGATTTTGAGAAAGAAAGATGGAACAAAAACCATCTTTCAAAGAAAAGCTTAACTTTAGATGATATTTAATTATTATTTTCACCACCCATATTTATCCACATTTTCTTCAAACAAATCTTCAGCAGTATTTGGTCGTGGAATATCTGTAATGATTTTATTGATTTCTTTCTCCCATACTTCTTGTTTCATTTTATTCAAGTCTTTTTTGTTATTTAATTTTTTAAATTCAGCTAAAAAATTAATATTGGAAAGATATTCAGCTCCATAATAATTCTTCATTTTCAGTTTCTTTTATTAGTCCTGAGAATGATTTCCCATGAAACTTAATATATCTATTTACTGTATCATTATAACCACTTCGTGTCTTAATTTCCCAGTTCTGCATTTTTTCAGATGTTATCTAAAATTTCAGCATCTTCTTTTTTCATTACTATTTTATTCATTCTCCTAATAAATAATTTTTTTTAAGAGAACCCTAAAAAATATTTTTTAAGAGAACCCTAAAAAATAATAAAAAAGTATAGATATTTATATAGATTATATTAATATTATTATTAAATAGAATTAATAGATTAGTTCTAGGTTGGAAATAATCTCGATACACCTACTCCTAAAATGATTATTGCTATAATATTTTTCAGTCGAACAATGAAGAATTATTATTAGAAGTATATAACTTTCTATAAATGAGGAATTCAAATGAAATATGTTAAAAGTACTGTAAAGAAATATTCAAGAGAATATAGTAGAACTCTTAAAAATGGTAAAAAAAAGAAATACTCTACTGAACAAGTACAAATAACAGTAGCAAAAGAAGATAATATCTTTGAAGATGGAGAAACAGTTTTAATTCTTCCTTCTCAACATATTACTGAGATTGAAACCTTAAATTCTTTAATAAATGATTTAAAATCTAATAATAAATCATTAAAAGATTCTAATGATAATTTCAAGGCTACAATAGAAAATAATAATTCTACAATATATAATTATGAAGATACAATAGCTAAATTAAAGCACGAAATTACTACATCTGAAAAAAATTTTAAGAAAAAAATAGATGAAGAAAAAACTCATCGTCATGATGAAGATAGTAAAAAAATCGAAAAAATTCAAACTGAATTACTTGAAACCAATGATGCATTAATTAAGGCTAAAGATTTAAACCAAGAATTGGAAAATAAGTCTTCCAAACTAAAATTAGATAAAGAAAAACTTAAATTAGATAAGCAGGATTTAAAAAGAAAAATAAATTCATTAGAAGATAATATTAAATCTTTACAATCCAATATCCAAATAATGGAATCTTCTCAAAATGAACTTTCAAAACTTAGAAACGACCATGAAACATTAGTCCATAATTATGAAAACATTAAAACTGATCTTGAAAAATCTAACGAAACTGTATCATATTATGAAAGTGTAAATAAAAAACTTAAGGAATTTATTCTTAAATCATATTAGTTAGTATTTCAAATTTTCTTCCTTTAATCATTTAAATTCACTTTTAATATTTTAAATCCACTTTTAATCATTCAAATTCATTTTTAATATTTTAAATCCACTTTTAATCATTCAAATTCATTTTTAATATTTTAAATCCACTTTTAATCATTTAAATCCAACTAATAACTTTTTTAGGATTAAATATTTAGAGTAGGTAGTGAAAATATATATTTTAGATGATTTAGTTATATATTTATTAATTATTAAACATATTTTAATATTTATACTAAAATTATTATTTTCAATCTTAGGTCTTCACCATAATACTAATTATTTAATATCTTGGGATAATTCCCCTTCTAAATAGTTTTCATATCCTACCAAATCAAGTAAACCATGTCCTGAAAGATTGAAAACTATTGTTTTTTCTTCACCAGTTTCTTTACATTTTTTAGCTTCGTCAATAGCTATTTTTATTGCATGACTAGATTCTGGGGCAGGAACAATCCCTTCACAGTTAGCAAATAATTTTCCACTTTCGAAAATATCTTTTTGATGAGCTGATCTTGGTTCTATATATCCTTCTTTCGCGAGTAATGATACTATAGGTGACATTCCATGATATCTTAATCCTCCTGCATGTACTGAAGGAGCTATAAAATCATGTCCTAATGTAAACATTTTCAAAAGAGGAGTAAATTGATTTGTGTCTCCGAAATCATAATCATATTTACCTTCAGTTAAAGTTGGGCATGAGCTTGGTTCAACACTTATGAATTCACAATCTGTGTTTCCATTTATTTTATCTTTCATAAATGGAAATGCGAATCCTGCAAAATTACTTCCACCACCAACACAGGCTATCATCATATCTGGTTCGATTTCAGCTATTTCAAATTGTTTTTTAAGTTCAAGTCCAATAATTGTCTGGTGTAACATAACATGGTTTAAAACACTTCCCAATGAATAGTAAACTTTATCATCACTGAATGCTTCTTCCATTGCTTCTGAAATAGCTATTCCGAGAGATCCAGGATGGTTAGGATTTTCTTTTAATATTTTTCTACCATATTCTGTATTTTTACTTGGTGAAGCATAAATTTTTCCATCATAGACTTTCATTACAGTTTTTCTAAATGGTTTTTGATCATAGGAGACTCTAACCATGTATGTTGTACAACCAATACCAACCATAGAACAAGCTAGGGATAATGCTGTTCCCCATTGTCCAGCTCCTGTTTCAGTTGTTAGTCTTTCAATTCCATCTTTTTTTGCATAATATGCTTGTGCTATTGCACTGTTTAGTTTATGGCTTCCAGTTGGAGAGGTGTCTTCTCTTTTATAGTAAATTTTAGCAGGGGTATTGAGCTTCTTTTCTAAGTTTTTTGCTCGATACAATGGACTTGGCCGTCCCATTCTCATATATAATTCTCTTACTTCCTTTGGAATAGTAATGTTCCTTTCTTTAGAGAATTCTTGTTCTAAAACTCCTTTAGAAAATACTTTAGGGAGATTTCCAACTTGATCAGACCCTTCACTATTTTTTGGCATTGGTAGCTCTACAGGAAGGTCAGCAAGAATGTTATACCATTTTTTAGGTACTTCATCAGAGGGTAATTCTATTTTATACATTATTTCACCATTATTTTCTATTATTTCCTATTATTTTTATTTTATATTATTAGTTATTATTATCACTATAATAATTTATTCTTAATTTATAATATAATTATACTATTTAAAACCTTTTTAGTACATTTTTGTACTTTATTAATATAATGAATATTTAATGAATTCTAAACTTATTATAATAATCTTATAATATATTCTTTAATTTTAAAAATATTCAATTTTAAACACTTAAAATAAATACATAACATTAAAAACTTAAAATAAATTCTATAAGAACTTCTACAAATAAATTTTTAATTTCCCTTGCTGATAAACACTTTTAATAATTTATTATAAAATTTTCATATTTATAAATATTATTGGATGAGAAATAATTTTTTGAAAAGTTCATGATTTTTTATTCCTTAGCTATTTGAAATATCGTGGTGTTGTTTTGGTGGTGTAATTGTATATTCCTTTGGTATGTTGTCATTAATTTGTTATTTTATTATTTTGCTTTTTTGCATATTTTTGTTGTGAAGTATTATTATTTACTAATTTATGATATATATATATATATATATATATATATATTATCTTTAAATAAAGTTTATATAAGGCATAGAATATAATTATTATCGGTTAATTAATAGGGATTATTCTCTATTTTTTAACTTTTTAGTATGATTAAATAAAAAGGAGGTGAAAAAACGAAAAATTATAAAAAAGTAATGATAAAAACGAGTATACTAATAGCTACTATTTTATTATTAGCTATTAGCTTAAATGCAAGTTTTGCTATTAATAATACTACTACTGGTGGTATAAATACAGCAATAAATGGCGCTTCTCCAGGTGATACAGTAAATTTAGATCCTGGTAACTACACAGGAGGTAACAATAGAGGAATAACTATTAACAAAAATGTAACAATCCAAGGAAACGGATCTGCTGCTGATGTAATAATTGACGCACTAGGATCAAACCGAATATTCATTATAAGTAATAACTTGAATGTGACTTTCATCAACATAACATTCGCTAATGGAAGATCTACAGATGGGGGAGCAATATATAATCAATACTTCGCAACAACGATGACTTTCATCAACTGTACATTCACAAATAACAATGCAACTCGTTGGGGTGGTGCTATCTCCAATAATGGTGCAAATATGATTGTTAATGGTTCTACTTTCATTAACAACAAAGCAACTAACCAAGGTGGTGCTATCTACAATACTGGTGGTGTTAATATGAGTGTTAGTGGTTCTACTTTCATTAACAACAGTGCTGGTTATGGTGTTGGTGCTAGTTATGGTGGTACTATCCGTAATGATGCTGCTAATTTTAGTGTTAGTGGTTCTACTTTCATTAACAGCAGTGCTGTTTATGGTGGTGCTATCTTTACTACTGATACTGGTCCTAATGTTAGTGTTAGGGATTCTAATTTCACTAACAACACTGCAAATTTGTTTGGTGGTGCTATCAGCACTCAAGGTACTAATATGAGTGTTAGTGGTTCTATTTTCATTAACAACAAAGCAACTAATCCTATTCTTAGTCTAGCCAACTACTCTGGTGGTGGTGCTATCGATAATTCTGGTGCCAATTCGAGTATTATTGGTTCTACTTTCATTAACAACTCTGCAGTTAGTTCTATTCTTAGTCCTGGCGGTGCTGGTGGCGGTGCTATCCGGAATACTGTTGGTTTGAGTATTATTGGTTCTACTTTCATTAACAATACTGCAACTTTTTTTGGAGGGGCTATCTTCAGTAGGCCTTCTAATTTTAGTGTTATTGATTCTACTTTCATTAACAGCAGTGCTGGTTATGGTGGTGGTATTTTTGCTATGGGTGCTAATAATAGTATTCTAGATTCTAATTTCACTGGTAATAGTCATGCTGTTGGTTTAAATACTACTAATTTCACATTATCTGGTAATCGTATTATTAATAATACTGTTGGTATTCAATTTGTTTTAACTAATTTGAATTATAATATCAGTGGTTTAAACAATACTAATATTATTACTGATAATTTGTTTGCTGTTGCTATAAGTGGTAATAATACTAATTACACAGTAATAGATAGTTTTGGTTATAAGGATAATAGTGGATTTATATTCACTAACGGTGCTAGTGGTAATCGTTTGACTGGTAATTTTACAGGTTATACTAGGTCTGATAGTAGTGGTGTTGCTGTAATGTTTAATGCTACTTCAACTAATAATTTGGTTTATAATTCTACTATCAATGGCAGCGATGTTGGTGTTGTTTTCAATGGTACTAATAATAATTTAACTGGTTCTAATATAGTCAATAACCTAAATGGAGGAATAATTGTCTATAATGTAACTGGTAATCGTATCAATTACAATCGTATCTACAATAATAATGGTACTGGATTTGATATAGTAAACCTTGGAACTAATACTAATGCTGATTTGAACTGGTGGGGTAAAAACAATATAAGTAGTATTGTTTCTGGTGTTAATACCAATAATCATTATATTTTGAATATTACTAACACTAGTAGTTTAGATAATGTTAATATTGGAGAGAGTATTAATTTTTATCTATTAGTCTTGAATACTACTTTGACTAATACTAATGTTACAAATTTACCATATTTTGTAATTAATGGTACTTTTAATGGTGGAGCTTATAATTCCAGCCGTGATAGTAATTTTACTTATGTGTTCAATATTTTATCTGGAGAGACTCAAAATATAGATGCTTCTTTAGATGATGAATATGTATTTATAAATTTTGATGTGATAAAATATTCTACTAACTCAACTATCATTTTTAATCCTAATCCTGTCCCTATCGGCGATAATGTCACTGTTAGCGGTCAGTTAGCTAATTATACTGGGATAAGTAATGTTAACGTTACTGTTGATGGTAAAACATTTACTAATGTAACTGTTAATAATACTGGTGGTTGGAATATAGTTTATACTACTAATCGTACTGGAACTTTAACTGTAGTTGTTAGCTTCGCTGGCAATGAAAATTACACAGCTTTTACTAATACTACAACTTTCACAGTAGCTAAAAATAGTACTAACTCAACTATAATTGTTAATCCTAATCCTGTAAATATCGGTGTAAATACTACTATTAGCGGTATTTTAGCTAACTATACTGGGATAACCAATGTTACCGTTATTATTGGCGGTGATATTAGATCAGTAGCTGTTAATAGTACTGGTGGTTGGAGTATGAATTATACTACAACTCAAACTGGCACTTTAACTGTAATTATTATCTTTAATGGTAATGATAATTACACAAGCTTTATTAATTCTACAACTTTCACTGTAGCTAAAAATAGTACTAATTCAACTGTTGTTGTTAGTCCTAATCCAGTTCAAATTGGTAATAATGTCATTGTTAGTGGTGTTTTAGCTAATTATTCTGGGATATCTAGTGTCACCGTTATTATTGGTGGTGATATTAGATCAGTGGCTGTTAATAGTACTGGTGGTTGGAGTATGAATTATACTACAACTCAAACTGGCACTTTAACTGTAATTGTTAGTTTTGCTGGTAATGATAATTACACAAGCTTTATTAATTCTACAACTTTCACAGTAAATAAGAATAGTACTAATTCAACTATCGTTGTTAGTCCTAATCCAGTTCAGATTGGTGTAAATACTACTATTAGTGGTGTTTTAGCTAATTATACTGGGATAACTAGTGTTACTGTTACTGTTGATGGTATACAATTTAATGTAGCTGTTAATAGTACTGGTGGTTGGAGTTTGAATTATACTACTATTCGTACTGGTAATTTAACTGTAGTTGTTAGTTTTGCTGGTAATGATAATTACACAAGCTTTATTAATTCTACAACTTTCACTGTAGCTAAGAATAGTACTAATTCTACTATCGTTGTTAGTCCTAATCCAGTTCAGATTGGTAATAATGTCACTGTTAGTGGTGTTTTAGCTAATTATTCTGGGATATCTAGTGTTACTGTTACTGTTGATGGTATACAATTTAATGTAGCTGTTAATAGTACTGGTGGTTGGAGTTTGAATTATACTACTGTTCGTACTGGTAATTTAACTGTAGTTGTTAGTTTTGCTGGTAATGATAATTACACAAGCTTTATTAATTCTACAACTTTTACTGTAGCTAAGAATAGTACTAATTCAACTGTTCTTGTTAGTCCTAATCCAGTTCAGATTGGTAATAATGTCACTGTTAGTGGTGTTTTAGCTAATTATTCTGGGATATCTAGTGTTACTGTTACTGTTGATGGTATACAATTTAATGTAGCTGTTAATAGTACTGGTGGTTGGAGTTTGAATTATACTACTGTTCGTACTGGTAATTTAACTGTAGTTGTTAGTTTTGCTGGTAATGATAATTACACAAGCTTTATTAATTCTACAACTTTTACTGTAGCTAAGAATAGTACTAATTCAACTGTTCTTGTTAGTCCTAATCCAGTTCAGATTGGTAATAATGTCACTGTTAGTGGTGTTTTAGCTAATTATTCTGGGATATCTAGTGTTACTGTTACTGTTGATGGTATACAATTTAATGTAGCTGTTAATAGTACTGGTGGTTGGAGTGTAGTTTATACTACTATTCGTACTGGAACTTTAACTGTAGTTGTTAGTTTTGCTGGTAATGATAATTACACAGCTTTTACTAATTCTACAACTTTTACTGTAGCTAAGAATAGTACTAATTCTACTATTGTTGTTAGTCCTGATCCTGTTAGTATTGGTAATAATGTCACTGTTAGTGGTGTTTTAGCTAATTATTCTGGGATATCTAGTGTTAATGTTATTATTGATGGTGATGTTAGATTAGTGGGTGTTAATAGTACTGGTGGTTGGAGTTTGAATTATGCTACTATTCGTACTGGTAATTTAAATGTAGTTGTTAGCTTTTTTGGTAATGATAATTACACAAACTTTATTAATTCTACAACTTTTACTGTAGCTAAGAATAGTACTAATTCTACTATTGCTGTTAGTCCTGATCCTGTTAGTATTGGTAATAATGTCACTGTTAGTGGTGTTTTAGCTAATTATTCTGGGATATCTAGTGTTAATGTTATTATTGATGGTGATGTTAGATTAGTGGGTGTTAATAGTACTGGTGGTTGGAGTTTGAATTATGCTACTATTCGTACTGGTAATTTAAATGTAGTTGTTAGCTTTTTTGGTAATGATAATTACACAAACTTTATTAATTCTACAACTTTTACTGTAGCTAAGAATAGTACTAATTCTACTATTGCTGTTAGTCCTGATCCTGTTAGTATTGGTAATAATGTCACTGTTAGTGGTGTTTTAGCTAATTATTCTGGGATATCTAGTGTTAATGTTATTATTGATGGTGATGTTAGATTAGTGGGTGTTAATAGTACTGGTGGTTGGAGTGTAGTTTATACTACTATTCGTACTGGTAATTTAAATGTAGTTGTTAGCTTTTTTGGTAATGATAATTACACAAACTTTATTAATTCTACAACTTTCACTGTAGCTAAGAATAGTACTAATTCTACCATCTTTGTTAGTCCTAATCCAGTTCAAATTGGTAATAATGTCACTGTTAGTGGTGTTTTAGCTAATTATTCTGGGATATCTAGTGTTAATGTTATTATTGATGGTATGCAGTTTATTGTAGCTGTTAATGGTTCTGGTGGTTGGAGTGTAGTTTATACTACTGTTCGTACTGGTAATTTAACTGTAGTTGTTAGTTTTGCTGGTAATGATAATTACACAAGCTTTACTAATTCTACAACTTTCACTGTAGCTAAGAATAGTACTAATTCAACTATCGTTGTTAGTCCTAATCCAGTTCAAATTGGTAATAATGTCACTGTTAGTGGTGTTTTAGCTAATTATTCTGGGATATCT
The DNA here is from genome assembly GCF_001639285.1 of Methanobrevibacter cuticularis. GTDB lineage: Archaea > Methanobacteriota > Methanobacteria > Methanobacteriales > Methanobacteriaceae > Methanobaculum > Methanobaculum cuticulare. The sequence goes on from NZ_LWMW01000093.1 coordinate 33,261, forward strand.
AATGTTACTGTTACTGTTGATGGTATACAGTTTATTGTAGCTGTTAATAGTACTGGTGGTTGGAGTTTGAATTATGCTACTATTCGTACTGGTTCTATTAGTGTTGTTGTTGGTCTTTTTGGTAATGATAATTACACAAGCTTTACTAATTCTACAACTTTCACTGTAGCTAAGAATAGTACTAATTCAACTGTTGTTGTTAGTCCTAATCCAGTTCAAATTGGTAATAATGTCACTGTTAGTGGTGTTTTAGCTAATTATTCTGGGATATCTAATGTTACTGTTACTGTTGATGGTATACAGTTTATTGTAGCTGTTAATGGTTCTGGTGGTTGGAGTGTAGTTTATACTACTGTTCGTACTGGTTCTATTAGTGTTGTTGTTGGTCTTTTTGGTCATGGTAATTTCTCTGATTTCAGTAATTCTACAACTTTCACTGTAGCTAAGAATAGTACTAATTCAACTGTTGTTGTTAGTCCTAACCCTGTTAATATTGGTAATAATGTCACTGTTAGTGGTGTTTTAGCTAATTATTCTGGGATAAACAGTGTTATTGTTAATGTTGATGGTATGCAGTTTATTGTAGCTGTTAATGGTTCTGGTGGTTGGAGTGTAGTTTATACTACTGTTCGTACTGGTTCTGTTAGTGTTGTTGTTGGTTTTGCTGGTAATGATAATTACACAAGCTTTACTAACTCTACAACTTTTACTGTAGCTAAGAATAGTACTAATTCAACTGTTCTTGTTAATCCTAATCCAGTTCAGATTGGTGTAAATACTACTATTAGTGGTGTTTTAGCTAATTATTCTGGGATATCTAATGTTACTGTTAATGTTGATGGTATGCAGTTTATTGTAGCTGTTAATAGTACTGGGGGTTGGAGTGTAGTTTATACTACTGTTCGTACTGGTTCTATTAGTGTTGTTGTTGGTTTTGCTGGTAATGATAATTACACAAGCTTTACTAACTCTACAACTTTCACTGTAGCTAAGAATAGTACTAATTCAACTGTTCTTGTTAATCCTAATCCAGTTCAGATTGGTGTAAATACTACTATTAGTGGTGTTTTAGCTAATTATACTGGGATATCTAGTGTTATTGTTAATGTTGATGGTATGCAGTTTATTGTAGCTGTTAATGGTTCTGGTGGTTGGAGTGTAGTTTATACTACTGTTCGTACTGGTTCTGTTAGTGTTGTTGTTGGTTTTGCTGGTAATGATAATTACACAAGCTTTATTAATTCTACAACTTTTACTGTAGCTAAGAATAGTACTAATTCAACTGTTCTTGTTAATCCTAATCCAGTTCAGATTGGTGTAAATACTACTATTAGTGGTGTTTTAGCTAATTATACTGGAATAAATCAGGTTAATGTTATTGTTGATGGTACAACATTTGCTAATGTTGCTGTTGATGGTTTTGGTTATTGGGTATTAAATTATACTACTAATCGTACTGGTAATTTAACTGTAGTTGTTGGTTTTGCTGGTAATGATAATTATACAAGCTTTATTAATTCTACAACTTTTACTGTAGCTAAGAATAGTACTAACTCAACTATTGTTGTTGATAATGTTCAGATTGGTGAGAATGCTACTATTAGCGGTCAGTTAGCTAATTCTACTGGGATATCTAGTGTTACTGTTACTGTTGATGGTATACAGTTTAATGTAGCTGTTAATGGTTCTGGTGCTTGGAGTTTGAATTATACTACTGTTCGTACTGGTAATTTAACTGTAGTTGTTGGTTTTGCTGGTAATGATAATTACACAAGCTTTATTAATTCTACAACTTTTACTGTAGCTAAGAATAGTACTAATTCTACTGTCGTTGTTAGTCCTGATCCTGTTAGTATTGGTTCGAATGTCACTGTTAGCGGTGTTTTAGCTAATTATACAGGTATTAGTTTTGTTAATGTTATTGTTGATGGTAAACAATTTAATGTTGCTGTTGATGGTTCTGGTTATTGGGTATTAAATTATACTGCTAATCGTACTGGTAATTTAACTGTTGTTGTTGGTTTTGCTGGTAATGATAATTACACAAGTTTTACTAATTCAACTAATTTCACAGTAAATATGGTAAATAAGAGCAGTACTAATTCAACTGTTGTTGTTAGTCCTAATCCTGTTAGTATTGGTAATAATGTCACTGTTAGTGGTGTTTTAGCTAATTATACTGGGATAGCTAGTGTTAATGTTATTGTTGATGGTAAACAATTTAATGTTGCTGTTGATGGTTCTGGTGGTTGGAGTATGGTTTATACTGCTAATCGTACTGGTAATTTAACTGTTGTTGTTGGTTTTGCTGGTAATGATAATTACACAAGCTTTACTAATTCAACTAATTTCACAGTAAATATGGCAAATAAGAGTAGTACTAATTCAACTGTTGTTGTTAGTCCTAATCCTGTTAGTATTGGTAATAATGTCACTGTTAGTGGTCAGTTAGCTAATTATACTGGAATAACTAGTGTTAATGTTACTGTTGATGGTACACTCTTTACTGTACCTGTCAATGGTTCTGGTGGTTGGAGTATGGTTTATACTGCTAATCGTACTGGTAATTTAACTGTTGTTGTTAGTTTTGCTGGTAATGATAATTACACAAGTTTTACTAATACTACTAGCTTTAATGTTGGTAAGTTAGGTGTTAAGTTAACTGTAAATGTTCCTGGAACTGTTAAGGTGGGTAAAACCATGATAATTGATGGTGTGCTTGTTGATGAGAATGGTAATCCTGTAGCTAATGCTTTGATTAATGTTACTGTTGATGGTAAGGTTTATTCTTTGACTACTGAT
>NZ_LWMW01000094.1 GCF_001639285.1 Methanobrevibacter cuticularis
CCCATATATAAAGATATCAATTCTACAAACTCCATTACTCATTTACGAACAAATAAGAACTTAGATACAATTCCATGAACTGCCCCCCCCCCCTTAAAGTTTTAAGAACTTAAAACCATTATAACAAAAATTAAACACAAAAAATTATCATACTCATAAAAATAAGCTATTTAACCCATCCCCTAATTTTCCACACATTTTTTCATTTAAATGAATATCATGAAAAAATTTTCAAAAAAATGAATCAGACCCTCTGTTTTATCCAAAGCTAGATAAAATCTCAAGTAGAATAATAACATCTACACAATCTTCCAAGAAAAAAATTATAGTAAAAATTCATAATCTTTAGTGAATAATGATCAAAAAAGCACTACTACCCAGGCACATGAAACTAATAACAAAATTAAGCTAAAAAAAGAATATGATGTTTTATCAAAAAGTTTATAATGTTAGATTAAAGAATTATAATTTCATATTTTTATAATAAATCTTTAATTAAAAATTCTATAGTCCTGAAAGAAAATATTCTAATTAATGGTTTGTTGAAATATTAATCTATTTCATAAATATAAGTTGTTATTATCTTTAATTTCTAGAATAATCTTTAATAATTTTATTATATAAAAAAATATATATTATAATTATTTAATTTAATTAATAGATTAGTATACAAATTTTTTAAAAAACATTATTACTTCAAAACTTTATTTTCTGGACTATAAAAGATTTTTATAAAAAAATAAAATTTGAAATTATGATAATTTTTAAGTAAAGAAAATAATCATAAAAAATAAGAATATAGTACTTCTCGTGACTTATCTAACATTCGATCATTAACAATTGAGTTTGGAAAAAAGCTCTAAAAACCTTTAAAAACATGAATAAATACTTACAAACTGGAAAAAATATTTTCCATTATTGTTTTGTCCATGTCAAAAAAGTTTGGAAAAATACTATAATTATGAAAAATAACAAATATCACGAAAAGATGGTATTTGACTACTCAGAAATAGAAAATAAAGAGCTATAATAAGTAAAGAGTTAATGAAGAAATAAAAATCAGAAAAAATATTAGATATCTGATTTACAAATGCAAAATGAACATAAAGAATTAGGGTTTTTAATCTGTTTACTTTTAACTGGACAAAAATATTCATCATTGATCTCTTTAATTTTTAAATTTTCGCCAGGAAAAGTTGTTCCAACAGGATGAATCGGTTTTTGAATCAAAAAAACAGAATAAAAAGTAACTAAAATAGAAATTATATTAAACTTTTCTTCACCATCATAAAGATTATCACAATTTAGAAAATTCATGATAGATTTAATAGCTATATTAAACTTTTTTTTATCAATAGTATTTAAGTAATAGCTATTATCATTCTTGATTTCATTAATACGAAGCAATTGTGATAAAATAGATTCTGTGTAGTGTTCCTTGTATTGATTTTGAATATATTTAAAATCTTCTCTTAAAAAAGTACTCATACCCATGATTGTATTAATTGAAACTTTCTTAGATTCTTCTTTTAAAATTTCAAAAAGATCCATGGCCTCAATTTCTTCATTTTGGCCTAATTTCTTTAATTCGTTTAATAATTTTTCTAATTCGCTCATTTAATCAAATCAATTAAAAATATATAAAAATTCATTTTACTAATTTTACTTCAATTAGAAGTATAATTATTGAAAGTATTAATTAATGAAGGTATAATTATTGAAAGTATTAATTAATGAAGGTATAATTATTGAAAATATTAATTAATGAAGGTATAATTAGTGAAAGCATGAAAAATCATTTGTATTTTAGCTTTTGGAAAAAGTCTTGAAATTTATTAGGGTCTATTATTCCTTTTTCTGTTATTATTCCTGTAATAAGATCACTTGGAACTATATCAAAAGCAGGGTTTATAACTTCAGTCCCCTTTGGAGCTATTCTGCAGCCTCCATAATAAAGAACCTCTTCAGGGTTTCTTTCTTCAATTTCTGTATCATAAATAGAAATTTCATGATCAAAAGTACTCAAAGGAGCAGCTACATAAAAAGGAACATGAAACCTATTAGCAGATAGGGCAACCATAAGGGAGCCAATTTTGTTAACTATACCATCTTTAGCTACCCTATCTGCACCAATTACAACCTTGTTTATTTTTCCTTGTTGCATCAAGTATCCTGCAGCTACATCTGGAATCAATTTCACAGGAATGTTTTCTTGCTGCAATTCCCAAACACTAAGTCTTGCTCCTTGACCCACAGGTCTGGTCTCATCACAAATGACATTGATTTTTTTATCTTGATGAAAGGCAGATCTAACTACTCCAAGAGCTGTTCCGTAATCAACACAAGCCAAGGCTCCTGCGTTACAATGAGTTAATATTGTATCTCCATCTGAAATAATTTCAGCACCATTGCGACCAATAGCTAAATTAGTATCAATATCTTCATGATACATAGCTATTGCCTCATCAACAGGGTTATCTGAAGCAAGGACTCGATCAACTGCCCAAAACAAGTTTACGGCAGTTGGTCTTGAAGCTTTTATTTCTTCAGCTACTTTACGCATATTTTCCCCATCAAGTTGAGCTAATGCCACTCCAAAGGCTGCTGCCACACCAATAGCTGGAGCACCACGCACAACCATGGTTTTAATAGCTACAATAACATCATTATAATTATCACAAACAAAATAGCTTAATTTATCAGGAAGTTTTCTTTGATCTACAAGAATAAGTTTATTATCTTTCCATTCCATTGTTTTCATTTGATCACCCAATAATTAACAACATAAATCCATTGCAAACAATTAAGAACACCATACTATGATTCATTGCTAATAATTTAATACAATGTTTAAATTATAGCATATTGCTACAATGTTTAAATTATAGCATATTGCTACAATGTTTAAATTATAGTATATTGCTTAAAATTTGAAACACATGATATATTCATAATCTTCTTTGTTTTCATTATCTATTAATCCATGTTTAATATATCTTTTATCTTTTTATTATATTCTTTTTGTAGGTTTTTAGCCCTATCTAACTGACTGTTATCTATTCTAATAGTCGTTTTAGGGTTTTCCATTTTTAAACTTCCTTTTAGCTATAAATAAATTGATATTCTTGTTTTTCTAGTCCTTCTTTAATGTATTTTTCCATCAATTCCATTTGTGTAGTATCTAATTTAGCTGAAGCTATTTTTAATTTTCTTATTAATTCAGAATTTAATATTAAACTAGTTTTTTTCTTAGTGGTATAATCACCTTATAAAAATTATATTATATAAAAAATATAATTATTGCCAAAAATTTCGTGCTTGATTATATCTAAAAATCTAGTTAATTAATTAAAGAATGGATTAATAGAAAAAAATAATACAGGAAAAAGTAGAGCTTCATTTTTATGAATCTCATAATTCCCCTTTGTATTTATAATGTTCTTTTAAACTATTTAAAGTTGTTATTGTTATTATTAATAATAACAATATTATAAATGTTTTTGATTAATATTAGTAATGACTTGCAGGAGTCATGCCTAAATGTTTGTCTTCATTTTTCTTACCAGGAATTCCAAAAGCATCTGCTCTACACTGTGTGCAGGCTCTGAAAACTGGTATGATTTCTTCAACTTCATCCCTAACTTTCTCGATTTCAGCACAAGTTGGTTTGGAATATTCTTTCATTTTATTTAATGGGATAAGTGGAAGGACATTCATAAGGGAAGCTCCTCGTTTTTTAACCTCTTTAGCTATTTCTACAATGTGCTCATCATTGAGTCCAGGAATCAATACACTATTCACCTTTATAATAACTCCTAGATTTGAAAGCTTTTCAATTCCTTCAAGTTGGTTTTTGATTAATATTTCAACTGCTTCCTTTCCTTTGTAGACTTTTCCTTTATATTTAATAAATGAGTATATGTCTTTAGCTATTTCTGGATCAATTGCATTAACTGTTACAGTAACTGTATTTACCCCAAGATTAGCTATTTCTTCTGCCTTTTCGGGAAGAAGAAGTCCATTAGTACTCATACATTTTATAAGATCTGGGTTTGTATCTCCAAGTTTTTTAAAAAATTCATAGGTTTCTTCATTAGCTAATGCATCTCCAGGACCAGCTACCCCAACTACAGAAATAGGGCCTTCTTTTGTAACATCTTTAACATGTTCAATAGCTGCATCTGGATCCATTACACAAGCAGCAACTCCAGGTCTTGCTTCATCTTTGTTTATATCCCTAGTACAGAAATTACAATAGATATTACATTTAGGAGCTATAGGAACATGAGCCCGACCTACTTTATCATGCATTTTTTCATTAAAACATGGATGAGCTCTTGTAATATGGGCAAATTTTGAACCTTCGCCTTTTTGTTCTTTCATAAGTGTCACCTTCTAAATATATGATATAATTAACAGTGAATAGGATAACTAAATAATAAATTATAATAATCTCAACCATTATCCATATAAAATTATAATAATCTCAGCCATTATCCATAAAATTATAATAATCTCAACCATTATCCATAAAATTATAATAATCTCAACCATTATCCATAAAATTATAATAATCTCAACCATTATCCATAAAATTATAAGAAAATTATAATGAACTTATAGTATGTAATTCATTATATATTATATTTGCTATTAAAATGAAACAGTTTAGTATAGTATAAACTAAGGTTATTGATTACTCTAAAACAAGTTAGATATATTTGAATTAGATTTTAGTTACTATTAATACACAATTTCAAGTGAATAAATATAATAATAGAAATTTAAACCTTTTTCAGCTCTTCAACATATTCTCTACCTTTTTTAATCCAAGAATCTTTAATCAATTCATCAGTGCAAATAATAGCTATTATATCTCCTTGAGAGATGTCTCTAATTATTCGAAACCCTTCTGGAATTATTCTAAATGCAGCATCATAAACTCTTTTTTTAAGGTTTTCATATGGATCATCAATTATCAAAGTGTCTAAAATTTCTTGATTTCCTTCAAGAATTATACTGGATCTATTAGGTTGATGTATATTTTCTCTACCTTTCTCAAGCCAAAGTTTTCTTAAAACATTCGGAAGAAAATTTTCATTAATAATTTTTATTACAGTTTCATTTTCTTCCTTATTGTATTTTATATTGGCAACAGAGCCTAAAGTAGTGAAATTGGAAGTTTTATTCATTTTCATAGCTAAAATAAACACAACTTCCTTAGGATCTACGCATACTCTCATGTCTTTGATAGATGGAGAAAGTTGAAGGTCTTGGAAGATCTGTTTGATGATCATCTCATAAACAGCTGCTCCTTCTTTATCATTAGATTCTACTAACATTGAAATATACCTCATTTAAATCAAAAAAGATCCATTTGATATCATTTTTATTTATAATATTATAATGATTAAATATTCCTTTTTATATTATTAAATTATTTAATTAAATACTCCTTTTTATAGTATTAAATTTTATATTATTAAATAACTCAATTAAATACTCCTTTTTATAGTATTAAATTATTTAATGCTATTTTTTCTCTTGTCTTTTGCCCATTCCTGAAACAATATTTTTCTGATTAGTTTTTTATCATTTTTAACATACATTCTTATTAATTTTTATTACCATTATTTTCATAAAGAATTAAATAAAATTAAGTTTTATAATTTTTTGTTGGACTAACATAATAAATTTTTACATTATTTATTTTAAGATTTGTTTTTTGGCGTATTTTTTACTAGTTTTTTATTAATGTGAAATTCTTAAGAATATATTTGTTGGACAATTTTTTATTAAATATTAATACATACGAACTGTTAGTACTCTATTTAAATATTATGAATAATAAAAATATAGTTGTCATATAAATATTATGACAATTTATTATAAAAAATATAAAAGGAGGTGAAAAAATGAAAAAAAATAAAAACAACTTACCTAAAAAGATTTTAATCCCTACTATAATATTAGTATTGTTCTTTATTAGTTTATCAGGAGTGAATGCAGCAGATGTGTACATGAATTCAACTAATAACACAATAGCTAATGTTATCGCAAATGGAACAAATGATGGCGACACAATATATCTAGACGAAGGAACATACAACTATACACATCTTAACAGTACTCAAGGTATACTTATAAATAAAACCTTAAAAATAATCGGAAAAGGAGCAGACAAAACAATAATAGACGCCAACCAAATGGGCAGAATATTCAACATCACAAATACAGGAAACTTAACACTAATCAACATCACACTAACCAACGCAACCACTACTAATAATGGAGGGGCAATCTACAACAACCAAGGAACATTAACAATAACCAACTGCAAGTTCATTAATAACAGTGCAAATATTTATGGTGGAGTAATCTATAATAGTGCAAGCAATCTTTTTATTAATAATTCTAGTTTTATTAACAATATTGCTACTCACGGAGGAGCTATTCGTCTTGAAAATGGAAATAATAATATTTTGAATAACTCTATTTTTCTCAATAATATTGGGAAGGCTGGTGGTGGAGCTATCTCTAATCTGGCTAAAAATGGAATAATATATAATTGTAATTTCACCAATAATATTGCAGAAGCAAATTATGGTGGTGCAATTACTAATTTGGCTAATAGTGATAACCTTAGTTTAATTAATTCTAATTTCGTGAACAATACTGTAATAAGTGCTAATGGAGGAGCAATCTATATATATCGTAATGGCGCTGTGATTAATTGTAATTTTATAAATAATACTGCCGAAAATGGTAATGGAGGAAGTATTTACATTTATCCTGATGTTATCATAGATATATATAATTCTAGTTTCATAAATAATAATGCAACTAAATATGGTGGGGCAATCGCTAGTGATAGAAATACTATTGTAAATATACATAATACGGTTTTCAGTAACAACAATGGTAGTCATGGTGGGGCAATCATGAATTTCGGTACAAGTATGAAGATATATAATTCCACTTTCATTAAAAATACTGCGACTGAAAATGGAGGTGCAATCGCTAATCAAAATAATGGTGCAATTACTTCATTTAATTCTAGTTTCATAAATAATAATGCAACTAAATATGGTGGGGCAATCTATAACAATGGTAGTAGTCTGAATATTACTGATTGTAATATAATCAATAACTCCAATGGAATATATATAAATTATGGATCACAAAATACAACAATTAATTACAATAGAATTTTCAATAATACAAATTATGATTTATATAACAATGGCAGTAATATAAATGCTGATCTTAACTGGTGGGGGAATAATACTCCAGACAAGATTATAGGTATTATTCCTAATAATTATTTTGTTATGAATGTTACTAACACTACTTCTTTAAATTCCAATGGTACTATCACATTCCAATACACTTTTAAATTAAATAATACTGATTCTTTTGATGCTAGTTTATTACCTTACTTTACTACAGAAGTATATACTAATCTCACTATTGATATTATAACTAGTTTTGATGCTAGATTTGATAGAACCTTTAATGTTACTGTCAATACCACTGAAGATATACTTTACACTTTTATAACTGATAATGAAGTTCAAACATTAGAAGGTAATAGTGTAATACCACCTGAACCAGAACCAACACCAACTCCTACACCAACTCCTACACCAGTACCACCTACACCTACTCCTACTCCAGAACCAAACAATAACCAAACAAATGATAATCCAGAAGCTAATGCTACTATGAAACCGACAGGAATACCAATAAACATACTACTTGTAGTGTTGTTAAGTTTAATAGGATTTGGATATTACCGTAAACAATAAAAATTAAAATTTAAACTTTGAGAGTGTCCCATAATTCGCTTTTTTAGAAATTTTCATGAAATTAATTTTCATATAAATCATTTAAATATTAAATAACTGACAAAATATCCATTAATACCTATAACAAAGTAATTATTTTATTTAATTCAATTTTTAAAGAGTTTATATTATTTTAAATTTAAATAATATATTTTATAAAGATTATTTTTAAAAAATAAAATAATATATATGCCTATATAATATTTAAAGATATTAAATGTGAAATATTTTCATTAAATTTTTTAAAAATCTTAATTATGGGACACTCACACTTTCTTCTTTTTTTCTTCTTTTTACTTTTTAAATTTACAATATAACCTCATACTTAATCAAATAACCAATCTTAATTTTCCCAAAAAAAAGAGTTAAAAAAAAAATAATTTATCACCAAAATTAAATCTTCAATAACCTCTTATTATAAATAAATAAGGTAAAAATTAACCTTGTTTTAAATACTACACAAATAAAAATTAGTTTCATGTATAGCTAACAAAAAAGTATTGAATAAAAAAATCAGCTATACGAAAATATCGTATAGCTCCAAAAAATAATAAAAAATGTTGAGAATCAGTAGGGAAAAAATAGTACAAACATTCCATAATGAATCATTATATTTATATCTTTAAAAAATCAATAGCAACAATAATGGAGTAATTTCTATGGAAAAACAAAAAACTTTAGGACCCATAATGACGGCAAGATCCTTTAAAGACCATGTTAAAAATATTGTTTCTGATCCATATGTAGCTATTGTTGAATTAATTTCAAATTCATGGGATGCTGGAGCTGAAGAGGTGAAAATCACCTGGCCCGAAAAAGTCGGTCAAAAAATAATAATAGAAGATAATGGGGAGGGAATGACGAAAGAAAAATTCCTAAAAATATGGAGAACTCTTGGATATAATAGAACTGAAGAACAAGGCAGGGGAGTTACATATAGAACTAAAAGAAAGGGATATAGAGAAGCATATGGAAAAAATGGAAAAGGAAGGCATGCTCCTTTTTGCTTTACAGGAAAATTATGATGTTGAAACTTGGAAAAACAACGAATATTCTCACTTCAAAATAAAAGAAAATAATAATGAAGGATTTGAAGTATCCATAATCGAATCAAAAAAACTAAAGAAAATAAAAATGGGACAAAAATATATTTTAAACTTAAAGATAATTATTGTAAATCAAATACTATGAAAAAAGAAATAGGTTCTATCTTTCTAACAGACCCTGAATTCAACATATATTTTAATAATGAAAAAATAAAACTCCTCGATTTAGATAATAATATAGAAACTATTGAATGTGATATATCTAACGATAAAAAAGTTGAAATTGTTAAATTAGAATCTCCTAAAAAAACTAGAACTACACAATTTCATGGAGTAACATGGATCAGTGGCAAAAAAAGAATTAAAAATACCGCATGGAAAGATATATTAGATGGTAGGATTCCAAAAGCCAAAAAATATTCATTCATTGTTAAAGCAGACATTTTAAAAGATGAATTAAACGACAATAACACCGATTTCAAAAAAAATAAAAAGGTGGAAACTATAGTTAATACTATAAACAAATGTATAATAGAATCAACACATAATATTTTAAAAGATGAAAGAAGCATAACCAAAAAACAAATCGCAACTAAACACATTAAAGATATAAAACAATTAAGCAATTTAAAAAAAGATTATGTCGGATCTTTCATAACAAAAGTTCAAAAGAAATGTCCTACAATCAAAGAACCAGATCTAGAAGCAACAACAAAAATATTTATAGATATGAATAAAACAAAAACAGGCTATGATCTTCTACACAGAATTGCAAAATTGGGACCAGAAGAATTGATGATTTGAATGAAATTTTAAAAAAACGTAGTATACATGAAATTAAAACAGTTATAAGCCTAATTTATGAAAGATTAGAATTTATTGAAATATTAGAAAAAAAATGGATGATTGTGCAATTAAAGAAGAAGAATTACAAATGTTATTTGAAATTGGGCATTGGGTATTTGGTTATTATTATGAGTCTGTTGAATTTACATCAGACAAAGACTTAGCACATGTCGTGAAAAAATTATTTGAGAAGAAAAAAATCAGCTTGAAAAAACCTAGGATAAGACCCGATTTTGTAGTATTACCCGATTCCTCTATTGGTTTTTACAGCTTAAAAGAACACGATTCTGGGGATGGACCTAGTGAAATTGAAAGATTGTTGATAATAGAATTGAAACGACCAGGAATTAAAATAAAAATCAAAGAGAGAAATCAAGCCGAAATGTATGCTACAGAACTTTTAAATAGTAAACATATTACTGAAAAAACAAAAGTTGATGTATATATCTTAGGAAGCGAAGTAGAAATTAGGGGATTTCCTTTAGATGGTACTAATATCAACATTAAACCTATGCAATATCATAAAATATTAGCAAATGCTGAAAAACGATTATTAAATTTAAGAAAATTGATTAAAAAAACAAAAGGAATTTCTGATGAAATAACAGATCCAGATATTAAAGAAGTAGTGAGTCAGAAAAGTTTAAACATTGATTAACTTATTTAGTATTCTATTTAATATTATCTATCAATGACTCAACATGAATTTTTTCAATAGCTATTTTATATTCGGAATAAAAAGTAAAAGGAACATTAAACCTGTAACATATCTTTATAAATTCTCCAATATCTTCCTTTAAGCAGAATTCCAGACAATATATTTCTTCATATTCATATATTTCTTCAAAAAAAATATATCTATTTTCTAACCATTTTTTTGTATCCATTATATCACGAGAATTTAAAATTCGTTTTTTTCTTGATAAAACAGTCTATACAATATCTATATTAAGAAAAATCCAAGAGCAAATAAAAATTAATTCAATACTGGGTGTGAGCAAAATAAAAAAAATAATATTTAAAATAAATTAAAATTATAAAACAATTAATTATAATTTCAGCTGTAAAAATAAGTAAAAAACTAACAAAAACAAATTATTATATAAATACTTTGTTAAAATATACAATATATTTATATAGTACTGATGACATACAATATAATATGAAAAATAGGACTAAATAGGACTACTTCAAAAACACTAATCGAAAACAAAGAAGTATATAGCGACAAATCAGCAAGAGGGGGGGCGATAGTAATAATGCCTGATGAAGTAAGAGTAGACAACTATCATGGATTTCTACATATACACCTAAGCCTTAACGGAGACAAAATACCAATAAAAAATAATAACAGGGATGAAGTTTTTATAATAATTAGAAATCACATAATAAAAAATAAAGATATAATAAAAAAAGAATTATTAGAGGAGTTATTATGATAGAAATAAAATTAACAAGAAAAATAAAAGGAAAAAAATTAACTAAAGAATTTGAAGAACATTATGGATCTATTCAAAAATTAAAAAATATATTCAAAAAAGGAAAAGGAGACATGAAACTCCAAATGGATTTAGAAAACTGGGAATACTTTTTAGAACATCCAAATGAAGAAATAGAACAAGATAAAATAATTTACACAGACAAAACAAAAATATCAATGATAGACTTAGAATTACTAAACTTTATCAAATATGAAAAACCAAAATCAATAACAGAACTAGCTAAATATCTTGAAAAAGATGTTGCAAATATTCAAAGAAAAGTAGACACACTAGAACAAGAAGGATTTTTAGAACTAGAAAAAGGGAATAGAAACAGCAAAATCCCTGTCTTAAATTATGATAAAATAGAAATAGCTATTTAAAATAATTTAAAATAAATAATAAATTATTTATTATTTATTTTGTATGTCTTGTATTATTTTTTGCAGAGTTTGTTTTTTAAGATCTTCAATAGTTTTATTATCATTTTCTAATGCCACTACCCTCTCTTCAAGAGCTTGTTTTTCCCTTTCAATCTTTAAAACTTCTTGAGGTTTAAATTCGTGGACTTTAGTATCACGAATACTTAAATGAGGTATTAATTTAATATAAAATCTTTTCATGACTTCAGTATTCACTTCATTATAAGCATCATGAACTTGTGAGTTGTTAGAATGCCCGGACAATAAGTTAACTTTTGCTAAATCTCCACTGTTATGGTTACATGTACTAATAAAGAATTTTCTTAATGCATGAGCATGGAAAAAGCGTTTACCATCTGGTTTTTTGAAAAATACTCTATCATTGAGTCTTTGAAATATTGTTGTAATGGTGGTAGGATGCATAAATCTATTTTCAGCTTCAAATAAAGGAGATTCGTTAGAAACATTATCTCGTTTTTTTAAATAATTTATTAATACTTCTACACATTCTGGAGTGTTAGCAGTTACACAAATATTGCCTTTTTTCGTGTTTTGGCAGATATAAAATACCAAATTGGTATAATATTATTTGTGTTTTTCATTTGTAGTAATTCATCGATATTGTTACTATTATGGTATTCTTTTGTTGCCTCTACAAAATCTTGTATCTTAAAATTAACAAGATCTCCAATCCTCACTCCTGAAGTAGCTAAAAATAAAATTATTCCTTTGTTCCGAATATTATTGGTAGATTCAACACCTTTTCGTACATCATCAATGTTAGGAATGTTTCCTTCACGAATCAGTAGTTTAGGATTATCAATTTTAATAGGTTTTGGTAATTGAATATCATACTCATTATAAAAAGCTCTTACAGCACTCATATAAGACCCAACAGTATCAACAGCTAAATTTTTTTCATTCAAGAAATTATAATAATTATATAAATAACTTGTGATTTTTCGATCATCCAATGATTTGAAAATGATTTTTTCATTTTTAATATATGGTTGTTCTTCGTCTTTTGCTTCTTCGATTAGTTCTGTTGGTGTTTTTCCTGTCAATTCAAACATGTGAGTGAATACAATCTTATATACTTTCATCCTGTGCTTGGATACTCCTTTTCTTATTTTAATCTTTTATTTAATTTTTCATCTTCTATAATTTCCATGTTTAATATTATTCTATTAATATTATTTAAAGTTCATGGGAACGTCTTTTACCCATTCCTGAAACTAAAAGTGCTGCACCAACAGCTCCAATATGTTGAGAATGTTCTGGGACTATGACATCTATTCCACCTAAAGTTTCACTAACTGCTTTAACAAGACCAGAAATAAGAGAAGTTCCTCCTACTTGGATAAGGGGTTCACGGATGTCAATCTCTTGGAGTTGTTGTTCATAAACTTGTTCAGCCACTGAATGACACGCAGCTGCAGCTACATCTTCTTTGGATCCTCCTGCAGCAAGTGTAGTAACTAAATCCTGAATACCAAAGACAATACAATAGCTATTTAATACAGCATTTTGATAATTCCCATTAATAGCTAAAGGACCGAGTTCTGTGATATCTACATCTAATCTTCTTGCAGTCATGTCTAAAAATCTTCCAGATGCTCCTGCACAGATTCCTCCCATGGTAAAGTTATCAGGAATACCATCATTGACTGTTATAACTTTATTATCCATTCCTCCAATATCTAAGACGGTAGCTTCTCCTTTTTGATGACCTGCTAAATACACAGCACCTTTAGCATTAACAGATAACTCTTCTTGTATGAGATCGGCTTTAAGATTTTTACCTATTGTAAGTCTCCCATAACCTGTAGTTCCAATTCCATCAACATCATCCATACTATATCCAGTTCCTTCAAAAGCATCTTTAGCTGCTGTATCAACAGAGCCCATAATATCTTTAGTAGAGGTCCAGCCAGCTCCAATAATACTATTGTTTTCCATTACTACGACCTTTGTTGTGGTCGATCCAGAATCAATACCTAAAGTTAGTCCTTCTTGTTTTTCACGTGCCAAAATGCTTCTTCTAGCTACAGTTGTAGTTAATGCTTCCATACGGATAAATAATTCATCAGCTTTTGTTCGCTCAGTAAAAGAATAGGTGACAACAGGAATTCTTGTATTCTCTTGAATGAATCGTCTTACTTCATTACGAACTAAAGCGCCTTCTGCACATCGAAAACAGGTAGCTATAAAAACTGCATCAGTTTTGCTTTTTCCCTCAACAATAGACATAGCTCTTGCAATCATAAGACGTAAACTTGAACTTTGAGCAGAAAAACCAAATTTTTTAGTGGCTTCATCAATATACTCTAAATCTATTTCAGGAATCACTATTTCTGAGCCAAAAGTATTGGCTGCTTTTTCTATTTCTTTTTGAATACCACTGTATTCTGTACCACATGAAATTAAAGCTATTTTAACCATTGTTTTCCTCCTCAGATTTAGGCAAGGAATCTAGGAAAGTATTAATCTTATTAACCATGTCTGTAGTTTCTTCTTTAGTTTTAGGATAAACCAACTCAAGAGTTGGAACTCCCCTCCTTCTAAGATAATATGTAGATAATTCATTGGTTCTCGCACAACCAATACATCCAAAACCAAAAGGAGCATCTTCAACAATAATAGCTGCTTCTGCTTCATCTATTAAAGGACCAATTATTGACATTCTTCCACGTACTCCTGATGGAACTTCAATAGCTGCATATTTAAGTCCTTTGATTGGATCTTCTTCTGTAATGTTCATAGGAGGAGAATCTATTTCAGGATCTACAACTTTTTTTCTCACAGCTTTTTGAAGAGCAAGAGGTTCATGACCTTTCCTTTCGATTAAATCTGCCAAAATCAATGAATTGGGGGGAAACATAGCTACTTTTACCATTTTAACATAATCTCCTAACAGTAATTATTTTAATTTAATTATAATATTATTGTTCAAATTAGTCATAATCATGAATTAGTCATGATTATTCTTATTATGGATATTAACCTTCATTATCAGTATTCTTATTCTAAATATTAACCTTCATTATCAGTATTCTTATTCTAAATATTAACCTTCATTATCAGTATTCTTATTCTAAATATTAACCTTCATTATCAGTATTCTTATTCTAAATAGTATCTTTATTTTTATTTTTATTCTTCTTATTCATATTGTGACTGTCTTCACCATTAGAACAACTTTCAATAATGTTTTTAAGTTCATCTACAGGAATACACTTCTCTTCTTCAAGAGAAATTTTTTTTGGATTTTTTAAAGCATCTGAAACATATCCCAATAACTGAAATTCCTTTTCCATTTGATGAAATCCTTCACGAGGCCCTTTTCTATGACCTCTACATCTTCTTGGATCTCCTGGAGGGAAACCACGGTCTTTAGTGAAAATATTATATTGGTCCAATTTTCTAATTTCTTTAATAGCTTCCATAACATCTTCTTCTTTTCCACTGACCATAGCTCCATAGCAAGTTTGTTTAATTGTAAGAGGTAATCCTAACAGATGCAACTGATTAACAATTTCACTTTCACTAACATCAGCTTTAGGACCTAAAATAATCATTCTTGTTGCAACTTCTGGATCCATATCTTCTTCACTAAGATCTGGGTTGATACATACATTTTCAGCCATAATATTCCCCCTTATATTTCTAATAATTCATCAATCAATTATTACAGTTTCAGAGAACAAATAGATAATTCATCTAATTATTACACTTTCAAAGAATAGATAGACGATTCATCTAATTATTACACTTTCAAAGAATAGATAAATAATTCATCTATTTTTCTTGTTATATCTTTGAATGTAGAGTAATTCTCCTTCTTTAAGTTTTTCAATTATATCTAAATCAGTTTTTATTTCTCCAACTATGTTAGTTGAATTAAATGGCTCTCCAGTTGGACCAAATTCACCATTATCTTCAAATCTAACTCCAATCAAACCAACATTCTTTTTGGACATGTTTGTGATTCCAATTTTCCCTGCTTCTATACATTTTTCAGGAGTATTTTCAGGAATCAGTCCTTTAGCTTCTTTATCATTTCCTTCAAACATGGTTAATTTCATTCCAGGAAATGCGAAATGTATTTTCAATGCCCCAATTGGTTTTTCAACCAGTTTAGTGATCTTTTTAAAGTACCAAGATGATCTAGGAGCTTCAGTTTCCTTATCAAATATATCTATCAGAGTTAAGTCCTTTTTATTTATACCTTTTGTTGTAATAGTCCCTTTCTTAATAATATCAATAGAAAATTCAGGCTCTTGAGATACTATCAAAGCATCATCATCTGTAATACCAATTCGCTCATGTTTAATCCCAACTGATTTTAGATAATCAGTTGCTTCTTTTTGAGACTTTGCTAATGTCATTATCCTTTCAGGATTACTTTTAACAGTTATACTGTCTCCAAGCTTAGCTATATCTATTAATTCCATTCCTTTTAGGACCTTACCAACTGTCGTGTGGGAAGAAGCTTTAACTCTGTCTTCTCGATAAATATAAACATTTCCAATCCCTTTTCCAATATTTCTTATTGTGACTGTTCCTCTTTTTCTAATTGTTTCATCTTCAACTGGTTTTCCTAAACCTTGAAGAGAGTAAAACCCAAGAAAAGAATTTGACTCATAATCCACTTCAATCCTATTATTTTCAATAAGAGAAAATAAATGCTCAACAGACTCAGAAGATTTTTCATTAGGTTGGATTTGAACATAAGTAAATAATTGATTTCCTTCCTCTAAAATAGTATTTAAATCAGATACAGAAGCACTATCAGTGATACTTTTTCGCTCAATCACTGGTTCTACAGATACTATTTTATCGTCATCACTTAAAAGAAGTATTGTTCTTTTTCCCCCAACAATTCTTGCGAAAACTCCTTTATTATTGTTAGGTGCTCCATAAACCGCAGAATGACTTTCTTTAGATAGTATCAAATGAGTTGATTCATTACTAAAACCTGATAAACTTAAAATAACATCACCATCATCATAGCTATGTTCATCCATACTTGGTTCAAAATCTGTAACAATTGGACCAATAGCTACTTCATTAGAGGATGTCCATCTTATTTTAAGATTTTCAAATTCTTTGTATTTATTTTTCCATAAATCAATTAGTGGTGCAGCTTCTGTTTCACTAACCATTTCAATTATAATACTTCCTTTAGGTGTCTTCAACTTGTATTTATTAATATTCTTTTCAAATTCCTTTCTTCCTTTAATAAGACAAAGAATACTTCCTTTTTCATAAGGAGCAGTTGAAATATCAATCGCATCTTTTATAGTAGATCCTTCAGGAAGATTTAAAGCTTTCTCATTGATTTCTATTAACATTAAAAGACTCCCAAGCTATGATTTAATATTAAGTACAGGATTTTTCTCTTGATCAAAAACAACCAAAGTTTCATTCCCATATGATAAAAATAATTTTTTCTCTTCAATCACATCACCAACTACAGCCGTCGTGATTGAAACTTCTTTAAGGATATTAATTATCTCATCAATATTTTCTTCCTTTGTAGTTAGAACAAAACCTGCTCCAGGGTACGATTTAAGCCAATCCTCCCAATTTACATTTTTATTTCTTGGAATTTTCTCTAATTCTATACTAGCCCCTACCCCTGATGATTCTAATAACATTTCCAATGTACCAATTGTTCCAGGATTACTTATATCTTTTCCACCAGTAACTAGTCCTTTTTCACCTAATTCTCTCATTGCTTTTATTTGATTTTGAACAATCTTTGCATCTTTTAGATATGTCGTATCCCAATTAAGAGCAAAGTTAGGATGTTGTCTCCCATCCAAATCAATAGCTACAAGAACTTTATCATTGACATTAGCACCAAAACTAGTTATAATTTTATCTTTTTCAGCTGTTCCCACAATTGCAACATCTAGTACATTATAATCAGCATCAGGATGAAGATGCCCTCCTACCATTGGAACATTGAATTTCTTACATCCATCTTTGATTCCATCTAGCAAGTCATCAGTTATCTCATCATTGTTAATGGAGATGATATTAACCATAGCTATAGGTTTACCACCCATTGCTGCAATATCATTGACATTGACTAAAATTGAACAATATCCTGCCCAATAAGGATCTATATCCATTAACTTTCCCCAAATCCCATCAGCAGCAAATAGAATTAACTTGTTGTCTCCAAGATCAATAGCTGAAGCATCATCTCCAAAATTAAGTAAAGTGTCTCCTGCTACATTATAAACATCTTTTAACTTATCAGTAATCTTTTCAATAGATTCTTTACGAACAACACCTTCAAAACTCTGAATAGAACTAACAAGAACACTTAAATCCAAAATCACACCTCAATACAATAAAGTTAGTCTAAATAATTTATAAATAGTTATATTTTCCAAAATTATAGTTTTTAATATAAGTTCTTGTTTTTAATATAATTTTTTCAATAAATAACTTATTTAATGATAATTTTAATAATAACCTCTTTAATGACAATTTCAACAATAACATCTTTAATGGCAATTTCAACAATACATCGTTATTAATAATTAATAAAACAAATCCAATAATAGATTTCAACAATAATCTCTTTAATGACAATTTCAACAATATATTGTTATTAATAATTAATAAAACAACTTCAGTAATAGTTTTAATACAATTCTTAATTAATGTAATTCTTAATAATGACATCAATAAAATACTTTTTAATAGTAATCTTAATAATAATTCTTAATTAATGTAATTTTTAATAATAATGTTAATAAAACTCTTTTCAATAAGAATCTTAATAATATGATACATTTAATATAACTTAATATTTTATATTATATTTAGGACTTATATTATTTATTATTTTCAAAATTTCTTCTTTGAGTTCTTTAATTTTTTTATTTTTCAAATCAGATATATTAAAAGTTTCACAATTATCAAAAATACTATCCTCAGAATTGAGATTAATTTCAAGTATTGGGCTAAAATCGAAGATTTTATCAAAAATAGCTCTTCCAATTATATCATCTAAACCTTCAGCAAGTTCAATTATAAGAGAATCTTTAGCTTTAAACCCTTTCTCAACTACTTTATCTAAATCTCCATCAGTGATTCCAATAACAGGAATGCTAAATCTATACAATATATCAGAAGCTATAAGCGTAGTATCATCACCAACAGTAACAACTAAATCACAGTTATTTAAATTATAAATATTTTCAGCAGCATGATCTATAAAAGCTATTCTTAAAGAATTTTCATTTGAAGTATTACCAATCCCTGAAATTTCATTAAAATCACATTTAGAAACAATTCTAGGGTTTGGTTTAAATTTTCTAAGAAGTCCTGTTTTAACAATAGCTTTAGAAATATTAACAGACCCTAATTTTTCAACACCATGAGGTTTGATAATTCCTCCAATGATATCAACGATGCGACCATTTTTAGATACAATAGATACATTTTCAGATGTAGATTTTCCAATGACAACACCATTAACAAAAATATTCTCATTAGGACTAACACCATATATCTTTCTTATTTTTTCACCAGAATTAGAAGTAGAACTAGTAACACCCAGTACATCAGAATCAGAGGATAAATCATCATTAATCAACATGTGAGAACTAGAAGCTGAGCTACCACCATTAATTACATCAGAATCAGAGACTGAATCATCGCTAATCGACATATTAGAATTAGAAACTGAGCCATTAATATCATTTAAATATGAATCTGAAATTTGATTATCATCCAACACTACACCAGATTGAGAAACTTCATTATCATCAATATCAGTTATAGCTACATCTGAATCTTGGATTGAATCACCATTGAATGTTATATCCAATTCATTGTCTATTTCATCTGAAAAATATTTTTTTATTATTGTTTTAGGATCTAACACTTTCAAATTTAATAATTTAGCTATTTTATCTGTTAGTTCTGATAGTTCTCCATTCCATTGAATTACACTCCCATCAACTTCTCCCGGCCTTTCAACTTGAATAAAAGGGATAGTGCTATGAGTATCATGATTGAAATTCCTGGACAATCTGTCCTTAGTGAATATATCATTTGATTCTAAAAAAGAATTTTTAAAAACTTTAAACCCAAAAGTATGACCTGTTATAGAAGATTTTCCATAGTTCAATAAGAAAATCACATCAACTTCTTCTTCCTTAAATAGACTTACAGATTCACTAGGTAGAAGTTTAAAAGATATATCGATTATTTTCTCCATTGAGGCATCAATAACAGCAGTTCTGCCCATAGTTCCACCTAATCTAGATTTAACATCTCCAAAATTGGATAATAAACTGATGATTTTACAAGCACATCCTGAATCAATTATATTAGGTCCATGAACCACAATTCCAATTTTCATAAAGTATCACTACTACATATTAATAAATTGACATTCATTCTTAATAAATAACCATTCACTCTTTTAATTAAAATTTAATATATTAATGAAACTAATAATTAATATAGTAATTAAATTAATCTAATTAATTAAAATATAGTAATTAATATAGTAATTAAGTTAATCTAATTAATTAAAATATAGTAATTAGTATAGTAATTAAATTAATCTAATAATTAATATAGTAATTAAGTTAATCTAATTAATTAAAATATAGTAATTAATATAGTAATTAAGTTAATCTAATTATATTAATATAGTAATTAATATAGTAATTAAGTTAATCTAATTATATTAATATAGTAATTAATATAGTACTTAACAGTTACTAATTATTGGTAAATAATAACTAGTAACTAATAAATTAATAATTAGCTATTTATTATTTTATTCAATCTTTCTTTATTCGTTTTTTAAATATTTTAGAGCCACAAATTTCACAATCATCCCAAGAATAGCTATCTGGATATTCTTTTTTGCAGCCCTCACAAGTTTTCTTCCAATTGTAGATTCCTTTTATTCCTTCAGTTAAAATACTCTTATAAGGAATTTTTAATATTTTAAGAACATTTTGTATAGAATAATCATCAGTAATTACTTCAACATTTTTTTTTTCATTAAAAAATTCGATAGCTAATGCAATGAGCTTTTTATCAGGCATTGAAAGTCTCAAAATGTCCCCAGAATTTGAAATAATAGATTCCAAAGATTTTATTCCCTCTGAACTTGGTTCTTTTATAAAGAGTTTTCCATTATTTATAGCTTCATCAAAGATTAATTTAGACTTTAAATCTTTTACTTCTTCACTTATTTCAGAAATTGTAAAATTTAAAGAATTTTGAATGTCAAAGCCTCCAATGAAAGCAGAAGCATCTAAAATATAATAAATTTCTCCCATAGTTATAATTAGATAATTAAATTAATAAAGTTATTCTAAGTATTACTAAAGAAATAAATGAGACCATTATTAATTTTTTTCTAAAGTTATAACAAATTTTATTAATGTCTTTTAAAAATATCATACTCTTTAGAAATCTTAGTTAAATAGATTTAGTAAATTTTAATACATTTTTTAAACAATCAATATTAATAAGAAGATTAGATAAACTAAAAAGAATAAATGGTTGATTAAGATAATATAAAAAATATTTTCAAAAAAATGGTTGAAACTCTTTAAATTAGGAAAATAAATGAAATTAAGAGAAATTAATGTTAAAAAACTGCAAATAGCTATTTTATTTACTATACATAAACTTTATAAGTAAAGACTTATATATTAATTAATCGAAGGGTAGGGTCTTATCTTAACTCTTATTATCATGAAAAAAATTGGCATTGAATCCGCCTCCAATCCAATTTTGGTCCCTACCCTCCTCACTATTCTTTATTTATTTTCTAAAATAGCTAATATAAACTAAACAAATAGTTATTACTTTTATTTTAAAAATTTACATTATATTAAAATATTTCATTCAAATAAAAGGATTTTCATGAACTTTTACCTAATAATATTCAATTCATCCTAAAAATATTTTAATTAATAAATAAACATTTAGATTTCTAATAAAAATGATTAATTCATTTTTAAAAGCTTTTATTTTTAAATCAAAGATTAATAGTATTAAGAATATCACTAATAAGTAATAATACTAAAAATATCACTGATAGGTATACATTACCTAAAGCATAATAGCTATTTAGTAAGTTCATAATAGCTATTTAGTAAGTTCATAATAGCTATTTAGTAAGTTCATAATAGCTATTTAGTAAGTTCATAATAGCTATTTAGTAAGTTCATAATAGCTATTTAGTAAGTTCATAATAGCTATTTGAAAAATAAAAAATTACTATGTAAAAATTTAAATAATTTAAAAATTTAATAAATAATATACAAATAACTTATTATTTTAGAAAACAAACATCAATTAATAATTTAACAAATTATAAAATGCTAAGAATCGATTCAATTCGTGAATTACTATTTAAGGTGAATTAACTATGATAAGTGAAACAGTAGAAGAACATAGAAAAAATTCTTCAGAAAATATATCTTGTGGTGTTATTACTCTAAGTGATACAAAATACAGAGATTTACAAAATAATGAAAAAACAGACACTTCTGGAGAATATCTATTCACTGAATTAAAGAAAAATTACGAAGTGAGTGACTATCAAATAATCCCTGATGAAAGTGATATCTTATTAAAAACTATTGAAAATATGATTAATCAAGAAATAGATGTAATTTTTACAACTGGCGGAACTGGAATTGGAAGTAGGGACATAACTATTGAAACAATTAAACCTTTATTTGAAAAACAATTAGATGGTTTTGGAGAGATATTTAGAGCTAAGACCTATGAAATCTTAGGATCTGCAGCTATTCTTTCAAGAGCTACAGCTGGAAGTTACAAAGACGCATTAATATTTTCAATGCCAGGATCCCCAAATGCTGTAAAGTTAGGGGTAAGCATTGTTATTGATGAATTACAACATCTAGTGAAACATTTGAAAGAATAGCTATTTTTAATTTATTTTCAAAATTTAAGAATTTTTCTAGAAATACTATAAGATTTCTTTTTATTTTATCTTTTCATATTCATCATCCATATTTACTTATGATTTTTTATTTTATCTAATTTTATATCATTGATAATTCCTATAACCCCAAAAAGATACTATTTTTAATTTTTCTTATTTTTTATTAATTATTTGTGAATACGAACATTATATAAATTTACATGAAATTTAGGTATGCCTAAAAATATATATATGATTAATATAAATTAAAATTAATGATAGTAAATCATCTTTTAATTTATTAATTGATCATTTTTAAGAATGAAGATTCTTAAGAAAAATGCAAACTATTCTGAATTTTATTAAAAATTAGAATTGTCCTTTGTTGATTTATTATCAGATATAAAAATTTGAAAAATGAAAATTAAAAATCAAAAGAGGAATAAAATGAAAAAAAAGCAAATTTTAGTTGCAATATCCCTAAGCTTGATATTTTTCTCTATGCTAAGTGGTATTTCAGCGGCTAATGAAATAAATATAGATCTCAATGATATAACAATTGAAAATATAGCTAATTTCTTCTTAGGAACCTATCAAATAAATGGTAATTATATAGATGATGGAGATTCAATCTCATTTAAAGAAGGAAATTATCTAGGTCTAAATTTGATAATTAACAAAGCAGTTAATTTAACCACTGAAGGAATTGTGAAGTTTATAGGAAATGGGGGAAATGGACTCACAATAAATAGTTCTAATGTAAATGTTACTGGCTTTGAACTATCTAACTACACCACAGGTATCTATGTAAATTCATCAGATAATGTAACTTTAAATGAAAATAAAGTTGAAAATAGTAAAAGTCATGCAATATATGTAGAAAAAGCAAACAATGCTAAAATAACTAATAATACTGTAGAAAACAATGGAAATAGCACAAATACAAGAGCAATATTTTTACAGCAATCTAATAATTCAGTTGTAGAGAAAAATATCGTTAAAAATAATTCAGGGAGAGGAATCTATGTCAATGGATCTAAAGGAGTAGAGGTAAAAGAGAACGTCGTAACAGACAACAAACAATACGGAATATATGTAGCACTATCAGAAAATATAGAAATAAACGATAATATAGCAAACAACAACAACCAATCAGGAATATTAACCGCACACAACAACGGACCAATAAAAATAGACAACAACATAGCACAAAATAATGCAGAAAATGGAATATTCATACACGATACTGCAAACGTCACGATAACCAACAACAAAGTAAATAACAACCCTAAATACGGAATATTCTTAAATGGAGAAGGCACAACAAACGCAAAAATATCAAACAACATAATAACCAACAACAACATAGGAATAAGAACAGAAGGGGAAATAATAGGATACGACGGACCAATAAACCTAGAAATAAGCAACAACATAATATCAAATAACCTACAACAAGGAATATACCTCGACATGAACCAAAACACACTCATAAAAAACAATCTCATAACTGGAAACAAAAACCACGGAATATACATACAAAGATCAAACAACACACAAATAATCAACAATTTAGTAGACAACAACGGAAATTCCACCTCCACAAGAGCAATATACATACAAATGTGCCTCGATGCCCTAGTATCTGAAAATATTGTAACCAACAACTCAGGAAGAGGAATCTACATAAACGGCACCAACAGAGCACAAATAACAAACAACCAAGTAAAAAACAACAAACAATACGGAATATATGTAGCACTATCAGAAAACATAGAAATAAATGCTAACACTGCAAACTACAATACATTATCTGGAATAATAATAGCACATGGCGAATCAACAGTCATAACAAACAACATAGCAAACTACAATGAAGTAAATGGAATATATTTACATGATGCTGCAGGGATAATCATAGCTAACAACCAAGCAAATAATAATAAGCAATATGGAATCTACCTACAAGGAGGATCAGACAATGCAACAATAACAAAAAATACAGCAAATAACAATAATTATGGAATATATATAGAAGGAGTAGGAACATTTGAACCTGGAGCAGAAAATACAAAAATAGATAGTAATGTTGCAAATAATAACACGATAAATGGAATATATTTAGATGATACAAAAAACACCCAGATAACTAATAATAAAATAACTAGTAGTGGAAATCATGGAATATTAATAAAAAATTCAAGTAAGTATCAATTACTAAATAATACCCTAAGTAAAAACAAAGCCAAAGGAATATATTTAGAAGATTCAAATGAAGGAAAAATATCAAAAAACATTATAGATAACAATGCAAATGAAGGAATTTATTTAAATAAAACTAGAAATGTAGAATTAATTGCTAACACTCTTAATAGAAACGAAAATAGTGGAATATTTGTAATAAATTCAACTAATGTAACTATAGCTCAAAACACTGCAACCAATAATAGACAACATGGAATATCTGTATTAATGTCAAATAATACAATAATCACCAAAAATAATGTAGGAAATAATGAATTATCTGGAATATCATTAATTCATGGAGTTAAAGCAAGTTTAAACAATAACACAGTTACTAATAATAAAGAAAACGGAATTTTCATATATGAAACTCCAAATGCAATTGTAAATAATAATAAAATAACTGATAATCTTAAATATGGAATACAAATTGAAAAATCTAAAAGCGTCACAATGAATAATAATAAAGTCAATAATAATCTATATGGAATATATTTAGATAAATCCGACAATGCAATATTGAAACATAATACAATAAATAAAAACAAAAAATCAGGAGTGTATATAAATTCAAATAATGTCAAATTAGAAACAAACATTATTACTAACAATAATATTGGAATATCCAATATAGGAAAAAACAATAATTTGATAAACAATAAAATCAGCAAGAATAACTATGGAATATACAATAAGATAAACAAAGTTCAAATAATTAATAATCAGATCTATAAAAACAAAAACGGAATTTACAACAAAGGAAAATCAAGCAAAATACAAGGTAATAAAATAACATACAATACAAAATATGGAATATATAATTCAGGAAAATCAACTAAAATAATCAAAAATACAATAACAAAAAATAAATATGGAGTAATTTATTTGAAAAAAACCAGTTCTTTTAAATCTAATAACATAAATAAGAACAAAAAGAATTTAGTTAGAAAATAGATAATTTTTAAAAAAACAAAATCGAAAATAATTAAGATTTAATTAGAATAAAGTTTAAAAAAGTAAAATAATAACTCTTTTTTAAATAGTTCTAATTTTTTAATTTTTTTTATCTTTTAAACGTCTTAAGCTATTTTTATATTTTAAACTATTTTATATTTTAAGCTATTTTATATTTTAAATTTTAAGATATTTTTATATTTTGAACTATTTTTATATTTTAAACTATTTTTATATTTTAAATTTTAAGATATTTTTATATTTTAAACTATTTTTATATTTTAAATTTTAAGATATTTTTATATTTTAAACTATTTTTATATTTTAAATTTTAAGATATTTTTATATTTTGAACTATTTTTATATTTTAAATTTTAAGATATTTTTATATTTTGAACTATTTTTATATTTTAATATATTTTTATATTTTAAACTATTTTTATATTTTAAACTATTTTTATATTTTAATATATTTTTATATTTTGAACTATTTTTATATTTTAAACTATTTTTGATTATTATGTTTAATATTTTATAAAACAACTAAAAAAATTCAGTTACTGAAATTAAAGGTTCTAAATTGATGTTCTCTTTTTTAAATGAATCAATAGCTCCTTCTTCCCTATCCACTATTACAAAAGCTCTTTTCACTATTCCCCCGTTATCTTGAATAGCTTTGATAGCTTTGATTAAAGAATTTCCTGTAGTAGTGACATCTTCAATAACAACTACATTATCTCCTTTGTGTAATTCTCCTTCGATGAGTTTAGAGGTTCCGTAATCCTTTTTCTCTTTTCTGATCATGAGAAGAGGAATATTTGCCTGTAAAGAAACAGCTGTAGCTATTGGCACTGCACCAAGAGCAGGTCCAGCCACCTTATCTATCCCAGTACCATCAATAGACTGATAAATAAGTTCAGCTATTGTTTTAAGAATATTTGGTTCGGTTATAGCTTTTTTCATATCTATGTAATACTCACTTTTTTTACCAGAGGATAATGTAAAATTACCACTTTTAAATACATGATTCTCTTTTAATATATCAATTAAATATTCTTTAGAAGCCATTTTTAATACACCTATTAAAAAATAAACATACAAACCTAACACAAATTTCTAACAATAATCAAAACATACAAACCTAACACAAATTTCTAACAATAATCAAAACATACAAACCTAACACAAATTTCTAACAATAATCAAAACATACAAACCTAACACAAATTTCTAACAATAATCAAAACATACAAACCTAACACAACACTACTAATATAGAACATCCACCAAAAAGAAGATATTAATAAATAGTATAAAGCATTGCTAATCTAAAGAAACTTGACAATTATTAAACATCTGAAAAACTGTCTTTTAAGAGAACCTTATCCCCTATACTCCTAATCCTATCATAAGGAATGACATCCTCACTTTTAGAAATGTTCAAGGTTTCAGAAAGTCCTCCTTTCTTTAAAATCAAAGACTCAATTTCTTTAGTATCATCATCAAATTCAACATCAGCTATTTTACCAATTATAGAAGCTTCTGTATTAACAACCTCTTTCCCAACGAGATCTTTAACTATCTTCATGATTATTACCTCCTTATAAAATTCAATACTAATCCAATACATTATATAATCATTATTAACTATAATCATATTAATAAATCAATTAATCATTATAATATTTGTTTTTTTAAATATTTAATATTTTTTAAATATTTAATATTATATGATATTGATAATTAATTTATAAATTTCATTTTAAAAATATTTAACAATTTTCTAGCTTCATTTCTATTTATAAATGAATAGTTAAAAATTAACATAATAATAAAATAGAATTAGAAAGTTAGAAATCAATAAAATACAAAAAATAAATGATAAAGATTTCAACTGGAATAACAGCAAATAGCCATTATTCTAAATAGTTTTCATCCTCATCTCCTTTATTCCAATTTATGATACCATATATGACACATAAAAGTGTAGCTAGTATCGTGAGCAAAAATCCACTTAAAACCCATGGATCTGGTATTCCTAAAATCATTGTTACACCTATTATTTTCTCAGTATGTTCTATTTTTTAATAGCTTAATAGTTCCATAGTAGCCAATAATGATTTATAATAGCTATTAAAACTATTAAACATTACAAAATTATTAATGATCCTTATTAATATTTTCATTTGTCTTTATAAGATTATTTGAAGTTGAGCCTATTCCATTGTAACATTTATCAATATGCTCTTCAGCCATTGGTTTTGTAAGTAAACTTACAATTACTGTAAAGATCAAGGAAATTGGAACAGCTATTAACAATGCATCAACAGCAGGCCATGGCATAGTTGTAACTAAAATAGCTTGGCCTGTTAAAAATTTACAAACTCCTAAGCCAATAGCTGTCTTTTTAAACATGAACAGAAGCCAAAATAAACTAACAACAGTTCCTGAAACAATTCCTGCAATAGCTCCTTCCCTTGTAGCTCTTTTCCAGAATAATGCACAAACATAGACTGATAGAAATGCAGCTGCACAAATACCATAAAATAATGCAGTTCCTTGAGCTACCACACTAATTGGAAGAATTAAACTTAAAATAAATGCCAATACAACAGCTATTAGAATTCCTATTCTTGTTAGTTTAACAGATCCAACATCTTTCTTTTTCTTTAAGGTTTGGTAAATATCTCTACCTAATGAAGTTCCCTGAGCAAGATATTGTGAACTTAAAGTTGACATGGCTGCAGCTAAGAGTGTTAAAAGGAAGATATAAACAAACCATTCAGGTAATGCTGAGCTAATAAATGTAGGGATTATTTTATCAATATTACCCCCAACCACATCTACCCCCACTTTTCCTAGAGTATCAAAGAAATACAAGTTAGATAGGGCTCCTACAATATAGGAAGTTCCAACTATTACAAATATAAATAAACCACCCATTAAAACTGCACGATTTAATTCTTTATCAGATTTTACAGTCATGAATCTTACAATTAATTGAGGTTGAGCCAATACTCCAATTCCAACTCCTACAATAATTGTAGAAACTAAATACCACCAAATATCACTTCCCAGTGTTGGAAATGTGGTCCATCCTGTTCCCCCTAAAGCCTGAGCACTTGCAGGAAAGTGAGGAGCTAAGTTAGTTAAAGCCATGTGTGAACTTTCTATTCCTCCCAATATCCAATAAGTAAATACTAATAAGAATATCATTCCCACAAACATTATTGTTCCTTGAACAGCTTCAGTATACATTACTCCTTTGATTCCTCCAAAAATAACATAAGCAGAAACTACTAATGACAGAATTATAAGAGATAAATGAAAATTAATGAATAATGAAGTTTCCATGAATCTTGCAGCTCCAATTAGAACAACTGAAGCATATATAGGCATTCCAAGGAAAATTATAAGGCCACTGAAATATTGGATAAATTTACTTTGAAATCTTCGAGATAAAAACTCAGGAAATGTTAATGATTCCAAATTTTGACCCATTCTTCGAGTTCTCTTCCCTAAAACTATAAAAGCTAAAAATATTCCAACAAAAATATTCAAAAACACTAACCAAAGAAGACCCAGACCAAATTGGCCTGAAACTCCACCAAAACCTACTATAGCAGCAGTACTAATAAAAGTAGCCCCATAACTTAATGCCATTATGTAAGGATGGGTTTTTCTACCAGCTAACATGAAATCTTCTGATGATTTAGTTTTTTTCCATGCCAAATAACCTACATACCCTACTAAAAGAAAATAAACTATAAAAACTATCGATAATATTAATAAGTCCATTACTAAACCTCACATTCTAAATATTTAAATTATATATCAATTATAATTAAATATATTAAAATATTAGTTATATTTAATATATTTACTTTATATTTAATTATTTTTAATTAACTTTAGCTATATTTAACCACAATTACTTACACTTGATTCTATTCAATTCTAACTAATTATAAATTATTCTAGTATGTAAAAAACTAGATTATCAACAATCATAATTTATAAAACTATAAAATTTCTTTGTTCATTATTATTATATAAATCTTTATCAATGATTCTTGTATTATACATAATTAATAAAATTACAATATGAGAGTGTCTCATAATTGAGTTTTGTATGAACAAATTTGTAAAAATCAGCGAGATTTTTTTTGTTTAATTTATCTGAATAATTTATTCAAATCTTGTAGATTTGTTTAGTGAAAAAGTAATTATGAAACACTCTCATAATTATTATAATTAATCGATAAACAATAAAAAAAACTTTAATTAGTTAATAAATTACAAATATGAATAAAAAAAATAAATAAATAGAGGAGAAAATAAATAAGTCCTCCTAAAAAATGTTTAATTTTGTTTTCTTCTAATAGTTATTCCAAGTATGGTTAACAACACTAATATGATAGCTATTATCGGTATTCCTGTATTTTTCATAGTAGCTGTAGCTACTGGATTATCACTTGTTTTATTAGTATTATTAGTATCATTATTGTTGTTTTGGGTTTCAAATTCAGCTGAAACTGGATTAACATTGTAGTTTACATCGTCAGATGAGACTGTAATCACATGTTTACCATCACTTAGTTTACTGCTTGGTATGTGGATTTTTCCAACACCAAGAACATCAGTAACGATATTTCCAATGTTTTTACCATCCAATTCAACATTAACTTTATAGTTTGGTATTGGATCGCCGTCTTCATCGGTTACTGTCACAATTACATCAACTGATCCATCAGGATTTTTAACTACATCAATATCAACAATAGCTTCACCTTTTACAACATTAAAAGCTGTAGTGTTGGTATAGTTAGAGTATTCATCGTTTCCAGTATAATCTACAGCAATATCGATGCTTCCTGTCTGTGTTGGTTTGTAAGTAAGACTCCATCGACCATTAGAATCAGTAGTCAAAGTGTAAACTTTACCATCAACAGTAACATTAATCGGAGCATTAGCTATTGGATTACCATTCTCATCAACAAGCACCCCATCGATTGTTATGGTTTTACCCACTTTAACATTAGATGGAATGTTTATAGTTGAATTAATAGCTAATTTAGTAACATTGAAATTAGTAGAATTAGTAAAACTTGTATAATTCTCATTACCAACGAAACTAACAACTACAGTTAAATTACCAGTACGATTAGTAGTATAATTCAAACTCCAATCACCAAAACCATCAACAAGCACAGTGAAGAGCGTACCATCAACAGTAACATCAACACTATTTATTCCAGTGTAATTAGCTAAATGACCACTAACAGTGACATTCTCACCAATCTGAACATTACCAACAACAATAGTTGAATTAGTATTATTCTTATTTACTATGAAAGTAGTAGAATTACTAAAAGCATCATAATTACCATCACCAGCAAAACTAACAATAACCTCTAAATCAGTTCCAGTACGATTAGTAGTATAATTTAACTCCCAATAACCAGAAACATCAACAGCTACATCAGTAAAGAGTTTACCATCAACAGTAACATTAACACTAGTTATTCCAGTGTAATTAGCTAATTGACCACTAATAGTGATATTTTCACCAATTTGAGCAGGATTAGGGTTAACAATGATAGTTGAGTTAGTACTATTCTTAGCTACTGTGAAAGTAGTAGAATTGTTAAATGCATCGTAATTATTATCCTCAGCAAAGCTAACAACAATTTCTAAATCAGTTCCAGTACGATTAGTAGTATAATTTAACTCCCAATAACCATTATTAACAGATACATTAGTAAATATTGTGCCATCAACAGTAACATTAACCTGAGTAACACCAGTGTAATTAGCTAACTGACCATTAATAGTGATGTTTTCACCAATTTGAGCAGGATTAGGACTAATAACAATAGTTGAATTAGTACTATTCTTATTTACTGTATTCACTGTGAATGTTGTTGTATTTCTAAATTGTTGGAATATTGAGTTTCCAGTTGAATTAATTTCTGCAGTTATATTGCCAGTACGATTAGTTGTATATTCAGTTGACCATATAGCATTAGCATCAGATAAATTAATATTGCTTTGCTTGTTACCATCAACAATAATATCAAAAATAAGACCAATACTATTTGTTAATGTTTGATTGTCAACAATAATACTATCATAAATATTATTTACTTTTTTAGGAATTCTAGCATCATAAGTAGTATTTCCTGAACTATTACTAATTATCATTTCAAAATAAGGCAATAAACTAGCATCAGCACCTACTAAATCAAAATCTAACTGACCACTAATAAGAACATTCTCACCAACTTGTACAGAACTTGAATTAACCACAATAGTAGAATTAACAAGGGAAGAACCATTTAAAGATAAAATATAATAATCTTCCCCATTTAGTTTAATAATACTAACTATATAATAATTATTTATCCAAGTTGGCAAAATAGGAGTATTATTACCCCACCAATTAAGGTTAGCATCAACACTACCAGAAAATGTAGTTGAAATATTCAAGCCAGTATTAGCCAAAACACGATTATAATTAATAGTAACATTATTTACAGAAGTTAGACCAGCAGCAAAATTAATACCAGTACCACTAGTTGTTCCAGCAAAAATGTTGTTACCAGAAACAAGAATATCACTCAAAGCGGTTGGATTAAGATTAACAAACCCAATACCAATACCACTAGAGTTAGTAGCATTCAGAGTGTTATTCACTACAGACAAACCACTAAACTCTGCATTATTACAGTTAATATACATACCATAAGATACACCCCGAATATTGTTATCAGTGAAGTTGATGTTGTTGTTGTTGCTGGTGTCTGCACGAAGATAAAAACCGTAGTTTGATGTTCCTGTGATGTTGTTGTTGGTGATAGTTATGGTATTGTTACTAAAGGTGTGTGCATACAGATAAAAACCGTAGGTTGATGTTCCTGTGATGTTGTTGTTGGTGATGGTTATGGTGTTGTTGCTGGTGTATGCATACAGATAAACACAAGAATAGGATGTTGCTGTGATGTTGTTGTTGGTGATGGTTATGGTATTGTTGCTGGTGTATGTACGAAGATAAAAACCGTAGTTTGATGTTCCTTTGATGTTGTTGTTGGTGATAGTTATGGTATTGTTGCTGGTGTATACATCCAGATAAAAACCGTAGGTTGATGTTCCTGTGATGTTGTTGTTGGTGATAGTTATGGTGTTGTTACTATTGGTGTATACATCCAGAAGAACACCGTATGGTCCTGTGATGTTGTTGTTGGTGATAGTTATGGTATTGTTGCTGGTGTATGCATCCAGATAAAAACCGTAGTTTGATGTTCCTTTGATGTTGTTGTTGGTGATGGTTATGGTGTTGTTGTTGGTGAATGCAGATAGATAAACAGAGTATATTGCTGTGATGTTGTTGTTGTCGAAAAATAGAGTATTATTACAACGAAAGACGTTAAAACGCACGCCAATCGAGATAGATGTACCGTTACTTGTAATATTATTACCTTTAACTGCAATGTTAACAACTGAGCCATATGTAGCGCTTACATATACAGCACCATAATTGACGTTGCTTACAGAAGAAATTATAGTATTATTTTCAAGTAAAACACCAGTCAAAGAAGCACCAGATAAATGGATACTTCTATCGATTGTACTTATATTACAACCAATAACCGACAAATTACCTTGATTCGAATTAATAGCTAAACTATATCTACTTATATTCAAGTTAACGATTCTTACATTCGGTGCTGTGATAGTAAACACTGTACCTGTGTTAGTACCTTGCATATTCACTTGACCGTTGGATGAGATGTTAACACTTCTTCCTACAGTTAAACCAGTGATCTGACTATAATTTCCTTCCTCAAAGGTAACATCATTGTCACCTGCAGAGGTATTACTGAGGAAAGCCTGAATCTCAGCATTAGTAGAAGAACTATT
>NZ_LWMW01000095.1 GCF_001639285.1 Methanobrevibacter cuticularis
CCATCCACACCAAGAAACAAAAATCCACTAGCAAACAAATACCCATACAACAATAGAAAAAATTTTTAAAGAAAAATAAACAAACCAAGAATAATAAAAAGAAAAAAACCTAAAGTTGACAGAGTTGCAAAACATCATATAAATTTATAAGTCATGAAAAATAAACATATCAATTGAAGTTGGAGCATGTTTTATCATGCTCTGGCTTTGTCCTTATTATATAATTATGAAAGGTAAGCTGATGAGCTTGCAACTCCTTATAACACTTTATCTAATCAGGAGGGAGTAAATAGCTACAATATAATAAGTTATTGAAACTATCACAAATAGCTGTGATAGATAATACTCTAATTGCAGAACTATCACCTCCAACTTTTTAGTAAAAGCAAAGGTTAATCACTAAAACGGCGAAGAAAATAGTGTACATCTCTGCTTTCCCATTTACTACATAATACGATTATGCAGTTATTCGAAAAGTCTATTAGCTATTTCGCTCACCAACTTACCAAATATAATATATTGCAATCATAATCTATAAACATTTATATAATATGAAAAACAATATATTAACTGGCGAAGAGATGTACATCTCTTATAGTTAGCTATACATCATAGCTAACTAATTCTTACTTATTTTTAAATTATTTCCATTCTACAGTTTTATAACCTTTTTTAATCTTTTTATCTCTAACTTGAGCATGAATATTAGTTGTAGCTATGTTTTCATGTTTTCTTTTTTTTTTGTGCTTTTTCTAGTTATATATTTTGATACATATTCGATTAAGGTATCAATATTATGGTTGTTGTTCTTTTTTTCCTTCATTTACCAATTTGAGTAGGTGTTTTTCCTAACAATTCATACAGTTCACTGAATACTATATTATACATTTATATTCTTTTTTCTGATAGATTTCTTCTTTTAATTAATTGTATTAATTTTTCATCAGTTTCTGTAAAATCCATCTTAAACATTT
This sequence comes from Methanobrevibacter cuticularis, assembly GCF_001639285.1. Taxonomy (GTDB): domain Archaea; phylum Methanobacteriota; class Methanobacteria; order Methanobacteriales; family Methanobacteriaceae; genus Methanobaculum; species Methanobaculum cuticulare. The sequence goes on from NZ_LWMW01000095.1 coordinate 975, forward strand.
CTAAATAGCTATTTTATCATTATTTTAGAAAGAAATATTACAATCATCCATTTTAGTTATAAATTTTAGAAAAACAAGCCATTGTTTATAAACTTAAATTTTTATCCAATTATTATAAAAACTAACTTTATAACCCTAAAAGTTTAATACTTGAAAAAATAATGTAATACCCATGTCATTTATATCATTAATTTTCAAAAATCCCTTTCGAAATAAAAGTCGAGCATTACTCGCCATTATTGGGATAGGGATAGGTATAGCCACAATTGTAGCTCTTGGAAGTATTACAGACGGTTTAGTAGCAAGTATGGACGAATCTTTACACGCAGGAGGGTCTGATTTCTCAATTAGTGGAAAAGAAGACACTACAAGTGGCAGTATTTTTGGTACTGGATCACTTGATGAAGAATGGATTGGGAAAATCGAAAATGTTACGGGAGTGAAGCAAGCAGTAGGAGTTTATATTGGAATGGTCTCAATGGGAGATTCACCATTTTCAACACTTATTGGAATAAATCCTAACGACAAACAATTTGCAGATTTAACAATAACTAAAGGTAAACTATTTACAGATAATTCTAATGAAGTTGTTTTAGGAAAATTAGCTGCAAATGAGGTAAATAAAACTGTCGGAGACAGCATTACCATAGAAAATGAAGAATTTGATGTAACAGGAATATATGAAACTGGAGATACAAACCAAGACCAAGGAGCTTACTCTTCACTTACAACTGTCCAAAGACTATTGGAAGCTGAAAACAACGTCAGTATGATATATGTTAAAGTAGATAGTGGTGCAGATGTTGACGAAGTTACAAAAAGAATCGATGATAAATATGGAGATAACATTACCACAATAACATCAATTGCAGATATGGAAACTATAGCCAGCTCATTAGATATGGTAAACGCAGCTTCTTGGGCAATTTCATTATTAGCTATTATTATTGGAGGAATAGGCATAATAAATACTATGATTATGTCAGTATATGAAAGAACAAGAGAAATAGGGGTTTTAAAAGCAGTAGGTTGGAAAAGTAGAAGAATTCTTGCAATGATACTTGGAGAATCAATCGTACTAACCATAACTGCAGGAATAGTCGGTTCAATCATAGGAGTAATTGGAATAGAATTATTAGTTTCAGCAGGAATATTAAGTGGTCTTAGTCCAGTATACACAATAAGCACCTTTGCAGAAGCATTTACAATAGCTATTGTAGTTGGTCTCATAGGAGGATTTTATCCAGCATGGAGAGCCAGTAGACTTCCACCAACAGAAGCTTTAAGATATGAATAAGGAGGTGATTTTGATGAATAATAACACTGAAAAGAATATAATAGAAATTGAAAACTTAGAAAAAAGCTATGAAAACGGACACATAAAAGCTCTAAACGGAATCGACCTCAAAATAAAAGAAGGCGAATTCGTATCAATAATCGGCCCATCAGGTTCTGGAAAATCTACCTTACTCAATATGCTTGGTGCCTTAGATATAGCAGATAATGGAAGTATAAAAGTAGCAGATTACGATTTAAGTAAAAATAAAAAGCTTGATGAATTTAGATCAAAGAAAATTGGATTCATTTTCCAATTACATAATCTAATTCCAAATATCTCAGTCCTAGAAAACATTGAGATACCAATGTTTGAAACTAAACTATCAGGGAAAGAAAGAAATAATCGAGCTATAGAACTACTAGATATTGTTGGATTAAAAGATAAATCAAAGAAAAAACCAACAAAATTATCTGGAGGAGAACGTCAAAGAGTAGCTATTGCAAGAGCTTTAGCTAATGATCCATCAATCATATTAGCTGATGAACCAACAGGATCTCTAGATTCAAGAACAAGTAAAAAGATATTGGAACAATTAAACAAACTACACAAAGAAAAAAATGTCACCCTAATCATAGTGACTCATGATATGAATGTAGCTAAGCTAGCTGACAGAGTAATCGAAGTTTTAGATGGAAAAATAATAGAATCAAGTGATAATTCACTTTTAAACGATAATATAAAAATATACGGATAAATAGAAAGATATTAGCTAATTTCATATTTTTTCATCATTCTTTTTATAACTCCATTTATTATATTTTTACTATAATTCCTAGATAATTTTTATTATGCTTTTACCATATATTTATTATATTTTCATTATATACTTAATTCAACTATATTCTTTTTATTTTTTATATTTTTATAAATAACATATCTTTTTTATTATATATTCAATTATTACTATTATTATTACTATGAGTATTATTATTATTAGTATTATTACTATTAGTATTATTATTACTATTACTATTACTATTACTATTTTTACCTATTAGTTACCCATTATTTACTTATTATTTAAGTAGCTGTAGCTACTGGATTGTTATTTGTTTTATTAGTATTATTAGTATCATTGTTGTTGTTTTGTATTTCAAATTCAACTGAAACTGGATTAGCATTGTAGTTTTCATCATCAGATGTAACTGCAATCACATGACGACCATCACTTAGTTTACTAGTGAAGTTAAACCTAAAGATATGAAAACTTCAGAGTTTTTAAATGTGGAAATAGAAAATAAAGAATTAAAAGAACATCAAACTATTAATTATAAAAGATTAGCTAAAATTGAAGCTAAAGAAGAGAAAAAAAGAAAAATTGATAGTATATTGATGAACAATTAGATAAATTGTTAGAATTTTCTTGAAAAATAATGAAATCACTAAATAGCTATTTCTATTTTATCATAATTTAGTGTTGGGATTTTGCTGTTTTTTAACCCTTTTTTGAAGCTAATTAATCCTTCTTTAGCTAAATGATTAATTTTGTTATTAATATTAGCTGGGTCTTTTTTTATTTTTAAGGCTATTTCTCTTACTGATTTTGGTTTTTCATTTTTTATAATATTTAATATTTGTATTTCATTCTCCCCTATGCTTATTTTATCAGTGATTATTACTTCTTTTTTTATTATGGGTTCTTCTGGGGTTTCTAATAAAAGTTTCCAGTTTTGTAAGTCAAAATATAATGTGTTTTCAGGGGTTTTTTCTAATAGTTTTTCTAATTTTTCCATACTTCCATATTTCTTTTTCATTTGTTCATCGTATTCTTTTGTGCTTTGTTCTTTAATTAAACTTATAATCATTTATTTCAACTCCTCAATTAATTCTTTTATCATCACTTTCTTATTTTCTTTAATATGGTTTATAAGTATATTTAAGTTTTCATTTTGTGTATCGTGTTTTATTTTTATTTCTTTTTTGTGTTCTTTTGGTTCTGGGTGTATATGTCCTCCTTTGTTGTGGTAGTTGTCTAATATTATTTTTTAAGGCATTATTATTAAGTTCCACCCTCCTTTTGCAGTTACTATGTATATAGTTTTTCCTTGTAAGTGTAATGTCGTTTGTTCTTTACTCATTATATAGTAATATATCATAAGTAATATATAAATATTATGTAAAAAAACACTAAACACGTATTACTTTTCATCAACAATATTTGAACTTTATATAAAATATCTCATTTATAATTAGATAAGATCTATCATTATTTCTAAAAAATTAAGTAAATTGTAGACATATGTACAGTTTATAGTGTGTTATTTATTGAATATTTTTACTTGAATCAAATAAAAAAATCAAACAATGAAATAATAATGAATATATAAAAACAAAATAATGATTAAATAATGAAATAATAATGAATATATAAAAACAAAATAAAAATAATAATTATAAGATCAAAAAAATAAATTATGAAAAATCCTTTTGATAATATTCCAAGTAACCATGTCTCTCATTTTTCATTGAACATGAAAATTAAAAATAAAAAAAATAAAAATAGGGGATAAAAAATAAATATCCTCCCAAAAAAATGTTTAATCTTGTTTTCTTCTAATACTTATTCCAATTGTAGTTAACAACACTAATATGATAGCTATTATCGGCATTCCTGTATTTTTCATAGTAGCTGTAGCTACTGGATTGTTATTTGTTTTATTAGTATCATTGTTGTTGTTTTGGGTTTCAAATTCAACTGAAACTGGATTAGCATTGTAGTTTTCATCAGCAGATGTAACTGTAATCACATGACGACCATCACTGAGTTTATTACTTGGTATATGGATTCTTCCAACACCAAGAACACTAGTAACGATATCTCCGATATGTTTACCATCCAAATCAACACTAACTTTGTAGTCAGGTATTGGATCGCCGTCTTCATCGGTCACTGTGACAATCACATCAGCAGAACCATCAGAATTCTTAACCACATTAACATCAACAATAACTTTACCTTTTATAACATTAAAAGTTGTAGTATTGTTATAACTAAAGTATTTATCGTTTCCTGCGTAATTCACAATAGTATTAACAGTTCCAGTATGAGTTGGTTTATAAGTAAGACTCCAACGACCACTGTTGTCAGTTTTTAAAGAATAAACTTTACCACCAACACTAACAGTAATCGGAACATTAGCTACAGGATTACCATTCTCATCAACAAGCACACCATCGATTGTTATGGTTTTACCCACTTTAACATTACTTGGAACATTTATAGTTGAATTAACAGCTAATTTAAGGACATTAAAGCTAGTATTGTTAGTAAAAGCAAAGTAAGTATCATTACCAGCCCAATTAACAACAACTATATTTCCTCCATGAGTTGGAGTATAAGCTAAATTCCAAGCACCAGTGTTATTAGTAGTCACAGTAAAAACATTTCCATCAACAGTCACATTAAGCACAGCATTAGCTACTGGATTACCCTTTTCATCTCTAAGAACACCAGAGATATTAACAGATTGACCAACTTTAGAACTATTTGAATTTGAAACATTTATAGTAGAGTTAGTATCTAACTTAATCAACAATGTACCATTCAATAAATTGATCCCATAACCATTGTGACCAGCATAATTACCAGAAACAGTAAGAGCACCTACTGGGTCAGCTACTGTGTAGCTTATGTTAGCATATCCTTCAGTAGCTGTAATACTTCCAATATTAGTTCCATTAACAACAAAAGTTATATTTTGACCTGTTACAGTGTTACCCATATCATCAGTCAAAGTAGCAGATAGATTAACTTGTTGACCTTCCTTAACAGATTTTGTAGAGTTGTTAATATAAGTCAATTTAAGAATACCCATATTACCAACGTTATAAATCATATTACCACTAATATCAGCAGTATTACCATTCATAGTGTTATTAGAAACAGTCATATTTCCTTCGTTGTAAATTCCACCACCATTAACACTAGCTTTATTGTTAGTGAACTTAGAATTACTTATACTTGCATTTTGACTATCTGCAAGTATAGCACCACCGAAATAACTTGCATTATTAGCTGTGAAGTTGGAATTAGTCACAGTGAAGTTACTACCTGCATCAGAAATAGCACCACCAGCACCAGCACTGTTAGATGTGAAGAATGAGTTATCAATAGCTACACTACTACTTCCTTCACTTGCAATTGCTCCACCAATATTAGTAGCATTATTACTGTCGAATTTTGAGCCGTTAATCTTAGAAGTAGTATTGTTATTATAGATTGCACCAGCACTACTAGCAGCATTAGCTATGAAAGTAGAATTGATAATATTTTGAATACTACCATCATTATAGATAGCTCCACCATTACCAAGACTACTGTTAGCCTTGTTATTTGTGAAATTAGAATTCACAATAGAAGTATTGCCACCAAATATAGTACAAATAGCTCCACCATCAAAAGCAGAGTTATTAGTGAAAGTAACACCATAGTAGCTACTATCAGTGCCTCCATTTAAAATAGCTCCACCATAATCAGTAGCAGAGTTATCTGTAAATCTAGAAGCGGTCACAGAAATATTACCGCCTTGAGTAGTAATAGCACCACCACCATCAGCTGTATTAGCTGTGAAATTGGAGTTAGTAATGTTTAAAATAGCATTAATAATACCATGTCCTTGACTTGAGATAGCTCCACCAGCAATTGCATTATTGGAGGAAAATTCAGAATTATCAACACTTAAATTACCACTGTTACGGATTGCACCACCAACATCAGCACTATTATTAGTGAAATTAGAGCCAGTGATTTGAGTACCACCATTATTATAAACAGCTCCACCACCACCAAGACTAATATTACCCTTGTTATTTGTGAAAACAGAGTCCACAATTTTAGTGTTAGTATTATCACCAGTGAAAATAGCTCCACCAGTGTAAGCAGTGTTATTAATGAAAGTGGAACCAATTACATTCAAATTACCTAAGCTATAAATAGCTCCGCCTTGAGGTAAAATACCAGATCCACTAGCAGTGTTATTTATAAATCTACAATTTATAAAAGTCATAGTTGTATCATTGTAAATATTTGATACAGCTCCCCCATTACCAGTAATCTTTCCATTGATGAAAGTAATATTTATAAAAGTCACATTCAATCCAACACCTATATTGAAAATATTACTAGATCCTTGCGCATCTATGAAAACTTGGTTTGTTGATCCATTTCCTTGAATTGTCACATTTTTATTAATACTTATTCCTACATTGTCACTACCAGCATAATTCCCCGGAGTTAAAAATATAGTGTCTCCAGGATTAGTAGCACCTGCAGTTATTGCTCCATCAATCCCACCAGAAGTAGTATTATCAATAGTTGAATTTGCAGCAGAACAAGGATTTAAGCTGATAAATATTAATAAAATAGCTAAAACTATCAAGATCGTGCAATTAAACCCATTAATTCCATTATTTTTTATTATAATATTTTCACCTCCATTATAATTGATTAATATATTTATTATTTATACATTAATGAATAAATAAAGTATGAATATACATATTCATATATACATTATATAGATATTCATATAGATGAATATATTCCATAAATAGTTGTATATATAATACTCATACATTATTAAGAAGATATCATATGATAAGAAAAATTTAAGGTAATAGATATAATATACACATAAATTATATAAATAAATTATATAAATATATATAAATTATATAATATGTTATAATTTCAATATAGCTTTACTATATAGTATATTAATAGTAATTATATAAAGTTGATTTATAGTATACAAACTTTCCAAAAAAATTCCCAATCATTGATTGAAATATATAATACACATCATATATAATATTATCCAAAAAGGGAATAAAAAATGAAATGAACAGAAAAATAAAAAACAATGAAAAATACTTAATAATACTAAAAACCTAAAAAAATCCAAAAAAAACAATGATAATAGATTTTTGAGGTACTGTAAAAAATATAATAAAAACTATGAAACAAATTATTAATTAGTTAATTGTTAGAAAAAATTAACTAGTAGAAAAAACATATTTTAAATAAATGAAAGGTGTGATTATGACAAGTAACAAAATAGCATGGGCAATTTCTGGAGCAGGAGAAAAAATAGAAAAAACATATGAAACAATGCTAGAAATTCAAAAAAAGTATGATGATGTTGAAATATATGTTTATGTTTCTCAAGCTGGAAAACAAGTTTTAAAATACTACAGATTGATAAAAAAGCTTAAAGATAATTTTGAAAAAGTTTATTTTGAAAAAAATTCAAATGCTCCTTTTTTAGCAGGAGATGTTCAGATGCATAAATTTGAATTTCTTATGGTGGCACCTTGTACCTCTAATACAATGGCTAAAATCGCAAGTAGAATAGGTGATACATTAATAACCAATGCTGTTATAATGGGTCAAAAATCAAGAGTACCTGTTTATATAATGCCTGTTGATTTTAAAGAAGGAGTTTCAGCCACGAAAATTCCAAATGGTGATGAGTTAATTTTAGAATTGACCAAAGAAGACATTGATTGTGTTAGAAAAGTAGCTAATATGAAAAACACGACTCTATTTGAAGACACTGATGGAATATACAAAACTTTTGAAGAGCATTTCCCTAAATAAAATAAATATTAACAAAAAATGAAAAAGAAACAATAAGAAAATAGCTATTTAACTTAAATCATTCAAACTCTAAAAAAATAGCTATTTAACTCAAATCATTCAAGATCTAAAAAAAAATAGCTATTTAACTCAAATCATTCAAGATCTGATAAATAGAATCATTATTATTTCTAAGTAAATAACAACTAACAAATAAATAGCTAACAAAATGTAACTAATAGTTTAATAGCTCTCATTTATAAATTACATCCAAAATGGGAAGTTACTACATCATCAGAAATTTCGTTTAATTCTTGTAATGTAACTGATAAAAAGAAATAATTAAATCCTGTATCATCAGTCTGTTCTAATAAAGGAGCTACTCCTTTAAAATAACATGAAACATCTCCAGTATTTCCAATATTATAAATTAGATGTTCAGAAGCTTTAAGTCCATCAAAAAACTTTTTAATTTCATCCATTTCTTCTTTAGGTGATCTGAAATTAACAGTTAATATACCTTCTTGTCTTAATTTAAGTCCTACAAATTTTTGAGCTATATCCAATTCTTCATTAGAATCTTTTTTAAAGATAATATTTTCATCTATTTCTGACATGTTTTCACCTTAGAATCAATTTTAATTCAATTTGAATATTTAACTATTAAAAACATAATATAATTGCATTTTAGTTTTTATTAATATTATTAGTATACTATTATTACTTTTTCTTATATAATTAAATTTTCTATTTTTAAAGTTTCTTTATTATAATTATCATTAATAATCATGATAATATTCCTAAAGTATATATTCTTAAAAAACATAGATAATTATGTTAAAAATTTATATTAATTATAGTCTATTAATTATCTTATATTAACTAATAATAATATTTAATAATTAATTATAATAATATTTAATAAAGTTATTTAATTTGATAATGATACTCATTAAATAATTATAATTAGATACTAAAAAATAATGATAATATTGAAATTTTGATAAAAGTAGATATAATTTTGATAAAAATATTAGATATAATTCAAAAATTAGGAAAAAGAAAAATAAAGGTGTTAACATTGAAAGAAAGTGCTAAAGATATTGGAGCTAGAGTAAAAGAACTTCGAAAAATTTCTGATATCACAACAAAAGAAATATCTAGTGAATTTAATATCATGGAAAAGGATTATATTCAATATGAAAATGGTGAAAAGGATGTACCTGCAAGTATTCTTTATGAAATAGCTAATAAATTCAAAGTAGATATGGGATTATTAATTACTGGTGAAGAAACACGAATGCATATCTTTAATGTTACAAGAGCAGGAAAAGGAGCAGAAGTAGAAAGAAGAAAACAGTACAAATATGAAAATTTAGCTGAAAAATTCATTCATAAGAAGGCTGAAACATTTATAGTAACCGTTAAACCAAAAGAAGTTGAAAATCCTAATACTAACACTCATCTAGGTCAAGAATTCAATTATATTTTAGAAGGTTCATTGGAATTTTATATTCACAACAATAAAATAATTTTAAATGAAGGAGATTCAATATTCTTTGATTCAACCTATGAACATGCAATGAAAGCTTTAAATAATGAAAAAGCTAAATTTTTAGCTATTATAATATAATTATTAATTAGTAATATTAGTAATTAAAATTATTAATAATTAAAATTTTGAATAATATGAGGTACACAAATGTCATCTTTACTAAAAGAATTTGTTAATAGAACAGATTTCGACTCTTATGAAGATTTTAAAAATAATTTCGACTTCAAAGTTCCAAAAAACTTTAATTTTGCATATGATGTTGTAGATAGATATGCAAAAGAAGACCCTGAAAAAATAGCTCTCATTTGGTGTAATGATTTCAATGAGGAGAAAATTTTTACATTTAAAGATATGAAAAAATACAGTGACAAAGCAGCTAACTTTTTTAAAACCCAAGGTATTGAAAAAGGAGATGCAGTGATGCTAACCTTAAAAAATAGGTTTGAATTTTGGTTCTGTATAATAGGATTGCATAAAATTGGAGCTATACCTGTACCTGCTACTCATATGCTAAAAACCAAGGACATAGTTTATAGAATAGATAAAGCTAGTATAAAGATGATTGTCTCTATAGATAATGAAGAACTCATATCTGAATATGAAAAAGCAGAAAAGGAATTAAATATAAAATTAAAAAAGATATCTGTTGGAGAGAAATCTTTAGAAAATTGGAAGAATTTCAGTGAAAATATTAAAAACTGCAGTGGTGATTTTCAAAGACCAACAGGTCCACAGTCCACTGAAAATAAAGACATTTCTATCTTATATTTTTCTTCAGGAACAACAGGTCAACCAAAGATGGTTAAACATGATTTCAGATATCCTTTAGCCCACATAATCACTTCAAAATATTGGCATGATGCAATTGAAGATGGAATTCATCATACTTCTGCAGATACTGGATGGATGAAAGCTGTTTGGGGAGGTCTATATGGACAATGGATTGTTGGAACCAGTGTATTTATTTATGATTATGATAGATTTGATGCAGTTAATTTAGTTGAAAAAATAGAAAAATACAAAATAAACACCTTCTGTGCACCTCCTACAATCTACAGATTCTTAATAAAAGAAGATCTATCAAAATATGATTTTAGCAATTTAAAATATATCACAACAGCAGGAGAACCATTAAACCCTGAAGTCTATAATAAAGTACAGGAAATATTTGGTTTAAAATTAAAAGAAGGTTTTGGACAAACCGAAACTGTTATAAGCGTTGCAAATTTTGTCTGGATGGAACCAAAGCCCGGATCTATGGGAAAACCAGCTCCAAGATTTAATGTAGAGCTATTAGATACAGAAGGAAATATTGCAGATATAGGTGATGAGGGAGAAATTTGTATAGAAACTTCTTCAATGCCCCCTGGACTTTTCCAAGGATACTATAGAAACCAGAAAAAAACTGATGAAGTCTGGTATGATGGCTATTATCACAGTGGAGATACTGCATGGAAAGATGAAGATGGATTTTTATGGTTTGTTGGAAGAAATGATGATATAATTAAAAGTTCTGGATATAGAATTGGGCCATTTGAAGTAGAAAGTGCCCTTATTTCTCATCCAAGCGTTTTAGAATGTGCAATTACTGGAGCTCCTGATCAAGTTAGAGGGCAGATTGTTAAAGCTACTATTGTCCTTACAAAGGGTTATAAACCTTCTGATGGACTTAAAAAAGAACTTCAAGATCATGTGAAAAAAGTTACAGCTCCTTATAAATATCCTCGTTTGATTGAATTTGTAGATGAGCTTCCAAAAACAATCAGTGGAAAAATTAGACGAATTCAAATAAGAAATGAGGATAAAAATAAATCTTAATATTTGTCTATTATCAGTAGTTCGCAAAGTATTATATATTGTGGTGTGTATTATTATTTATGCGAATAAAAAAAACCTAAAAAACCTAAAACAACAAAACAAACAACTATGAAAACAAAAACATGAAAACAAAAGCTAATTAATAAAAAAAAGAAAAAACCAAAAATATAGTCCTGAAAATAAAGTTTATAAGTAATGATATTTTTTAAAAACTTTTATATTCATTTACTTCTCAATCTAAATAATCATAATATATATTTTTTTAATAATAAAATTATTAAAGATTATTTTAGAAATTAAAGATAATAACAACTTATATTTATGAAATAGATTAATATTCCAATAAACCATTGATTAGAATCTTTTCTTTCAGGACTATATAAAGCTAAAAAACTACTAAAAAACAAAAATATAAAAACACTTTATGAACTACTGATAATTTTCTAAATAACAATTAATTATAAATATTTCTACATACATAATTAGTATCAATTAAGAATGGTGATAATAATGAGTATTGTAGTAGACAATCCTAATATATTAAAAAGTATTAATAGAATAGCTAAAAGGGAAAATAAGTCAGAAACTAAGGTTTTGGAAGAGGTAATAAAAAAAGGACTAAAAGAAACAGAACCTAAAATCCCAGAATACTTAATAGCTAATAAAGATACTTATAACCCTGACCCTGAAAAACATGCAAAAATGGCTGGTTTTATCAAGAATGTTGAGCCTTTTGATGCTGTAAAATTAGTAAGAGAAATGAGAGAGGGTGGTCATGATATTCTATGATACCAATTTTTTAGTATCGTATTATATAGAAACAGAAAACCATCATGAAAGAGCATTAGAGATAGATAAAGATATTAAAAATAAGAAAAAAATAATATCAACATTAGCAATAGCTGAAACAATTAATTTACTAACTAACAAACTAAAATTAGACAAAGAAATGATAAAAGCAGTTTACAATGAATTAAATGAAAATTATACAATATTAGAAGATCATAAGTTTTATAATGAAACGGTTGAAAATATCACAAGCAATGAAAAAAGAATGCCTTTCTTTGATTACTCATATGTTACACTAATGCAAGAGTTAGGAATTGAAGAAATAGCTACTTTTGATAAACACTTTGATAATATAGCTGGAATAGTGAGAATATATTAATTTTTTTATAGCTATATTATTTTGGAGAAAATAGTAGAGTAATCTTACTTATTTTTTTATAAAAAATTTTATATATATTTAAATTTTTATAAAAAATTTTATATATATATTTAAAATAAAATTAAAATTGGAAAAGAGTATTTATATTTTTGAAAAGTTTTTTCACTATGAGTTTTATCTTTTTTGTTTAACATTTCAAAAAACATGACACCTGGTCTTTTTAAAGGTTATTTTAGAGATGCATTTTTCCTATTTCTTCATGTAATTGTTTTTCCATTGGTCTTTTTAAAGGTTATTATAGAGATGCCAAAAAAACAAATGAGGTATGGTATGATGGCTATTATCACAAAGGGCTATGAACCTTCAGAAAAACTAAAAAAAGAACTGCAAAATCATGTGAAAAAAGAAACTGCTCCTTATAAATATCCTAAAATAATCGAGTTCGTGAATGAACTACCAAAAACAATCAGTGAAAAAATAAGAAGAGTAGATATAAGAAATGAAGATAAAGATAAAAAATAATAGAATTAGACTAACTAATAAAATCTACCCATTAAATATACTAGTTATTATATAGTTAATATGCAATTATTATGAGAACATATCTTAAAATTCATAATCATTATATTATAATTATAATTATACATTTTAAATCACAAAATCTCAATTAGAGGTGTTTCTATTGAAAGAAATTATTAAAGATATTGGATCTAGAGTAAAAGAGCTTAGAGAACTTTCTGATGTTAGTACTGAAGAAATAGCTAAAGAGCTTAATATTAGTGAAAATGATTATATTTCCTATGAAAATGGAGAAAAAGATATTCCTGTAAGTATTCTTTATGAAATAGCCAATAAATTCAAAGTAGACATGGGATTACTAATAAGTGGAGAAGAAACTAGAATGCATATTTTCCATGTTACAAGAGCCGGAAAAGGAAGAATTACTGAAAAAAGAGAAGGTTACAAGTGTAAAAGTGTATCTGACCGATTTATACACAAAAAAGCTGAAACACTTTTAGTAACAGTTGAACCAAATGAAATCGATGTACCAACTACTAACACCCATCCTGGACAAGAATTTAATTATATCCTTGAAGGATCTTTAAAATTATACATACACAATCACGAAATAATTTTAAATGAAGGAGATTCAATATTCTTTGATTCAACCTATGAACATGCAATGAAAGCATTGAATAATCAAAAATCTAGGTTTTTAGCTATTATAATTTGAGTTAATCATTTAGAATTTAATAAAAAGAATTACAATTAGTAATAAATAAAAACCCTAATAAATAATCATTATAAAAAAAATCCATTAATACATCAATCATTATAAAAAAAATCCATTAATACATCAATCATTATAAAAAAAACAGTAAAGTCATTATTAAATTAATTATAGTGATTGTTATTAATAATTATTTTATTAAATGTATTTCTAGAAATTGCGATAAATCAGACAAATTATTCTTAATTTTAGTGTTATGTATTGTATACAAATAAAATTTTATATATCATCGATAATAATGCTAGTTAATATTATATTATTAAAATCAACAGTAATAAACATGAGGTAAATTAATGTCATCCTTAATAAAAGAATTTGTTAATAGAGTAGATTTTGACTCTTATGAAGATTTCAAAAATAATTTTAAGTTCAAAGTTCCAGAAAACTTTAATTTTGCATATGATGTTGTAGACAGATATGCAAAAGAAGACCCAGAAAAAATAGCTCTTGTTTGGTGTGATGATAACGGAGAAGAAGAGCAATTTACTTTTGCAGATATGAAAAAATACAGTGCCAAAACTGCTAACCTTTTCAAAAATCTTGGTATTGGAAAAGGGGATGTAGTGATGCTAACCTTAAAAAATAGATTTGAATTTTGGTTTTCTATGATAGCTATTCATAAAATTGGAGCCATAGCTATTCCTGCTACACATATGTTAAAAGTTAAAGATATGACATATAGAATAACTAAAGCAAATATAAAAATGATCTTATCTGTTGATGAATCTGATCTAATTAAAGATTTCAATGAATCAGAACAACAATTAAACCTAAATTTAAAAAAGGTGTTTGTAGGAGATAAAACCAAAAATAAAGAAATTAAAGGTTGGCTAAATTTCACAAAAGAAATTGAATCTCTAGATGAAGAATTTGAAAGACCTCAGGGAAATCTTGCAACTTCAAATGATGACACTTTTCTTATTTATTTCTCCTCTGGAACAACAGGACAACCTAAAATGGTTGAACATGATTTTACCTATCCACTTGGTCATTTAATAACAGCTAAATATTGGCATAATGTAGTTGAAAATGGACTTCATCATACATCGGCTGATACTGGATGGGCAAAAAGTAGTTGGGGTTCTTTATATGGACAATGGATAGCTGGAACAGGTTTATTTATTTATGATTATGATAAATTTGATGCATTGAAACTTTTAGATAAAGTGCATAAGTATAAGGTGAACACTTTTTGTGCACCTCCTACAATCTACAGATTCTTAATAAAAGAAGATTTATCAGAATATGATTTTAGTAATTGGACTTATGCTACAACAGCCGGAGAACCATTAAATCCAGAAGTTTATAATAAGTTTTATGAGATATCAGGGCTTAAAATAAGAGAAGGTTTTGGTCAAAGCGAAACTATAGCCATAATAGCTAATTTCATATGGATAGAACCAAAGCCAGGGTCTATGGGAAAACCTGCTCCAACTTACAATATTGAGTTATTAGACAATGAAGGTGCAATAGTTGAACTTGGAGAAGAAGGAGAAATAACAGTAAATGTAGAAAAAGGTTCACCTCCAGGATTATTTAGAGAATATTATAAAGATCCTAAAAAAACCAAAGAATCATGGTATGACAATCATTATCACAGTGGAGATACTGCCTGGAAAGACGAAGATGATTATTTATGGTTTATAGGAAGAACTGATGATATAATCAAGAGCTCAGGATACAGAATTGGTCCATTTGAAGTAGAAAGTGCGTTGTTATCCCATCCAAGTGTTTTAGAATGTGCAATAAGTGGTTATCCTGATGATATTAGAGGCCAAGTTGTGAAATCTACAGTAGTTCTTGCAAAAGGATATGAACCTTCTGAAGAGTTGAAAAAAGAGTTGCAAAATCATGTTAAAAACGTTACTGCCCCATATAAGTATCCTAGGGTTGTGGAATTTATAGAAGAACTCCCAAAAACAATTAGTGGAAAGATAAAAAGGGGAGAAATAAGAGATAATGATAAAAATTAATTAGATTGAATATTAAATAAATAAATTAGCTAAAAAATTAGTAAAAATTAATTAGATTGATTATTAAATAAATAAATTAGCTAAAAAATTAGATTAAAATAATTAATTCCTCATTATTATTATAAATAATTAATAATATTATTAAAAATAATTAGTAATATTATTAAATCATGAAAATAATAATAACTAATAATGAATATTATTAATGAGAATTAATAAAAAGATTAGAAGATTAATAATAAAATAGGAATCATAGAAAATAAACCTAGAGCAAAGAATAGATGATAATATGACACAAATCAAATCAAAACCACAACCATACCCTATAATTCACAAAAATCAATGCAAGGCTTGTGAAAGATGTATTATAGGGTGTAAAGAAGAAGCTCTTGAATTAGGTAATGATCTTAATAATATTGGATATTATTATGTGAAATACAATGGTAAAAAATGTACTGGATGTGGGGATTGCTATTACACCTGCCCAGAGCCATTAGCAATTGAAGTGAAGATTCCTAAAAAGAAAAAAAATGTGGGTGATGATGAAAATAAGAAAAATCAGGGGATAATAAATGACTAGTCAAATGATTAAAGGGAATACAGCAGTTATCATTGGAGCAATGTATGCTGGATGTGATTGTTTTTTCGGATACCCCATTACACCTGCTAGTGAAATTCTTCACGAAGCATCCAAATATTTTCCCATGGTGGGAAGAAATTTCGTTCAGGCAGAAAGTGAGGAAGCAGCTATAAACATGGTATATGGAGGATCAGCAGCAGGACATCGTGTTATGACAGCTTCATCTGGTCCAGGAATAAGTTTAAAACAGGAAGGGATCACATTTTTAGCTGGTGCTAGTCTACCTGCAGTCATTGTAGATGTGATGCGTGCAGGACCTGGACTTGGAAACATAGGTCCAGAACAAGGAGATTATAACCAAGTTGTCAAAGGAGGAGGTCATGGGAATTATAAAAATATAGTTTTAGCTCCAAACAGTATTCAAGAAATGTGCGATTTAACAGCTAAGGCATTTGTTTTAGCAGATAAATACAGAAGCCCAGTTATTGTATTAGCCGATGCAGTACTTGGACAAATGGCAGAACCATTAAAATTCCCAGATAATGCTACTAAACATGTCCCAGATGACAGTTGGGCTGTTAGAGGAAACAAAAAAACAATGAATAATCTTGTCACTTCAATATATCTAGATTTTGACCAATTAGAAGAGTTCAATATAGAACTTCAAAGAAAATACGAAGTAATAAAAGAAAATGAAGTAAATTATGATGAATATCTAACAGAAGATGCTGAAATTATAATCGTTTCTTATGGAATAAGTAGCAGATTATCTAAAACAGCTATTGATATTTCTAGAAAAAAAGGAGTAAAAGTAGGACTGTTTAGACCAATTACATTATTTCCATTCCCTAATGAAAAGTTATTAGAATTATCTCAAAAAGGTTCAAAATTTATATCAGTTGAGATGAGCAATGGTCAAATGTTAGAAGATATTAAATTAGCCACTAAATGTCAGGACATTTATTTAGTTAACCGTATGGGTGGAAACTTAATTGAAGTAAAAGACATTTTAGAAAAAATTTATGAATTAGCTGAATATGATGATGATTTGAAAGATATTAACAATTCTAAAAAAGACGAAAAAACAATAAATATGGTAGATCATGAAATCTATGAAGGTTTTGAAGAAGACAACATTACTGAAGAGAAATTTAATGGTATAATCGATTAGGAGGTGATAAAATAACAAATAATAACAAGAATACAAACAATAATGATAAATTCAATATAAAAAATACCAAAGAAATAAATAAAATGTTAAATAAGGAGAATATTGAAAGAACAGAAGCTGATTCTGAATATTTAAACTATAATGAAGAAGAATATGAAATTAAAACTCTCAAAAAACCAAATTCAATTCATGATACTTTCAATAGAAAAGGAGAAAGCTCCCCTAAAATAACACACTACTGTGCAGGTTGTGGTCATGGGATACTACATAAATTAATTGGTGAAGTAATGGATGAATTAAATATCCAAGAACAATCCGTGATGATTTCACCAGTAGGATGTGCAGTATTTGGTTACTACTATTTTAATTGTGGTAATGTACAAACTGCTCATGGTCGGGCTCCAGCTGTAGGAACTGCTATTTCTAGAGCGGAGAAAGATTCTATTGTAATGTCTTATCAGGGTGATGGCGATTTAGCCTCTATTGGACTAAATGAAACTATCCAAGCAGCCAATCGTGGGGAAAAATTAGCTGTTTTCTTTGTAAACAATACTGTTTATGGTATGACTGGAGGGCAAATGGCACCTACCACACTTATAGGAGAAATTACAATTACTTCACAATCTGGAAGAGATCCAAATTATGCAGGTTACCCTATGCATATGTGTGAACTTCTTGATAATCTAGAATCTCCCGTATTTATTGAAAGAGTATCATTAGCTAACTCTAAATCAATACGAAAAGCTAAAATAGCTATTAAAAAAGCATTGCGAGTTCAAAAAGAAGGAAAAGGATATAGTTTTGTTGAGATTTTATCACCATGTCCCACTAATTTAAGACAAGATGCTAGAGGAGCAGAGGAATTCCTAATAAACCAAATGGAAAAAGAATTTCCTGTCAAACGATTCAGAGATAAATCCAAGGAAGTTATACCCATAGACAGAGGAAATAGTGATTTTTCCATAGAAAGGCTCGATGAAATATTCAAAATAGATCGTGAAATTATGATAGAGCCAAAAAAAGATCCATCCTATCATATTACCAATATAAAAATAGCTGGGTTTGGAGGACAAGGAGTTATAAGTGCAGGACTTACTCTTGCTCAAGCAGCATGTGCTGAAAAGAAATATGTCTCATGGTATCCTGCATATGGTCCTGAACAGAGAGGAGGAACTGCTAATTGTTCTGTTGTGATATCTGGTGATACTATTGGTTCTCCAGTAGTAGAGAATGCAGATGTTTTAATAGCCCTAAATAAGCCAGCTCTTGTAAAATTTGCATCTGAAGTAAAAAAAAGTGGAATGATATTTTATGATTCTCGTATAGAAGACTTTAACATTCCAGAAGGAATTAAATCTATTTCAGTCCCGGTCTATGAAATTGCTAGTGAACTTGGAGTTCAAAAAGCAATAAATACTGTTATGCTTGGAGTTTTAATGGAATTTGGAAATCAAGTGAATAATATAATCTCAAAAGAATCATTCCATCAGGGCATACAGGAAACTTTTAGTTCAAAACCTCAACTAATTGATAAGAATATTGAAATATTTGAAGCTGGAATTAACTGGGCTAAAAAGAATCTAAAACTAAATTCCAACTCAAAAATAGGAAAATCCTGAAAAATAACTTTAAATAATTTTTATTAATATTGTCATGACAATTTAAATATTAATTTATTTATATTTTTCAACAAAATTATTAAAAAGTATTTTATTTTCTTAATTCAATCTTAAGCCTTTTATTTAATCTTACTCTATAAAATCTATATTAATAAAATTATAGAAAAAATTAAATTGTCTTAACAATATATCTTATTTTTCTATTTTATTAATAGATCTTACTTCCCATACTATTCTTATTTTTCCCATTATTCTTATTTTTCCCATTATTCTTATTTTTCCCATTATTCTTATTTCTCATATTGGTAATTAAAAAGAAGATAGAAAATTATATTAAAAATAGAAAAATAGAAAAATAAAAAATAGAAAAAAGTTTTAAAATTTTTAGTCTTTTTATACCTAATTAAACCTATATTTGATAACAATGTTAGGATCATATGGATTAAAAGCATGCCTGTTGGTTTCATTGCTGCTTTTACTGAATTATTAGTAGTATTATTATTAAGTGTGGGAAGAGTTGATTTGGAATAAAAGATATGAGTCCAATAGCATTTCTGAGTAAATAGCTTTCATCACCTTCAAAAGAAGTATTGAAAGCTAGTTTTCCATCTGTAAAATCAGCTTTATTAGCAGTATATTGAACAATAGCTATTCCATTAGCATCAGTTATAGCTGTTAGTATTTTACTAGCAATATTGAATATGACTTCTTTACCTGCCAATGGGTAATAGATTTTTTCTTTAGATTTCTTTTGTTTAATTAATTATTTGCCCATTTTTCATCTTTTCTACCAGTCCGATATTTTCACTTAATAATTTTTGAAAAATTATATATTATCTAATTTAAATATAACTTATTTAGAGATAATTCAAATATAATTCAATACAATAATTCAATCATTAAATTATTTTAAAATTTGAAGATATTATAATTAATATTATAAAGTGATTAGATGGCTTATAAAAAAATAGCACAAGATTTTCTAAATAAATCTAATATTTCGATAGGAGATTTAGTAAAAGTAGAAAAAGGAGAAATACAGTATAATGGAATATTATTAGACAGATCTGAAGATGCTGAAGATAATCATATTGTATTAAAAATCGATAACGGATATAACATTGGACTTAACATTTCCAATGCTAAAATAGAGTTGATTAAAAAAGGATCTAAACCTGAAATTAAGTATGATAATGTTGAAATAGTTAATGATCCTGAAAAAGATAATATACTGATCATATCTACTGGAGGCACGGTATCTTCTATTATTGATTACAAAACAGGGGCTGTACATCCAGTATTCACAGCTAGTGATCTTTTAAAAGCTAATAGTGAACTATTGGATTTAGCTAATATTGATGTTAAAGCGCTTTACAATATACTAAGTGAAAATATGAAGCCAGAATATTGGGTCAATACTGCTAAATCAATAGCTGATGAAATAAATAATGGTGTTGATGGAGTAGTAGTGGCTCATGGAACTGATACAATGCACTATACTTCTGCAGCATTGAGTTTTATGTTAGAAAGCCCTGTCCCCATTGTAATAACTGGGGCTCAAAGAAGTTCAGATCGTCCCTCTACAGATGCTTTTTTAAACCTTATGAATTCCGTAGGTGCTGCAAAATCAAACATAGCTGAAGTTACTGTATGTATGCATGGAACTCTTGATGATGTGTATTGTGATCTTCACAGAGGAACTAAAGTAAGAAAAATGCACACCAGTAGAAGAGATACATTTAGAAGTATTGATAATGAACCAATAGCTAGATTTAAAAATGGAGAATTAAGTTCAATTAATACAAATAACTATACAAAAAGAAATTCCAAAGAATTGAAGTTAAGTGATAACCTTGAATCAAAAGTAGCCATCATCAAAACATTTCCAGGAATTACAGAAGAATTAATAAATTATCATGTTGATAAAGGATATAAAGGCCTTCTTATAGAAGGAACTGGACTAGGACATATCCCAGATTACATGTTAAATGCCATTAAAAGAGCAAACGAAGAAAATATAGCTATTGTAATGACTTCACAATGTATCTATGGAACTTTGAATATGAATGTTTATAGTACAGGACGTAAGCTATTGAATGCAGGAGTAATTTCTGGTGGAGATATGACTCCAGAAACTGCATATGTTAAGTTATGTTGGGCATTAGGTCAAAGCGAAAATTTAAATGATGTAACAAATATTATTACAACTAACATAGCTGGAGAATTAAATGAAAAATCTTCATTGAAATACTTTTTAAACTAATTAAATAAGTTATTTTTATTTAGATATCTAGTAACTGAAGTTCTTTAAATATCTAATAAATAAAGTTTTTTCACTTTATAGAATAATATCCTATTTATCAATCATTTTTATATTAAAATTTTATAAATAATGATTCTTTATATGAAATAGTAAGTATAACATATTGATTGTACTTATAAGATATTTCCAAAATTATAAAAGTTAAAAAACAAAGATAGTATACTAAAAACAAAGATAATATAATAATTACTGAAGAATGATAGTTAAAAATATTAATTAAAATGGTGTGTTTATGGATTGGGATGATTTAGGTCTTAAAATGGGATTAGAAATTCATCAGCAACTTAATACTGAAACTAAGCTTTTTTGCCCATGTGCTACAGAGCTGATTGATGAAAGATTCGATAATGAGATAAAAAGAGGTTTAAGACCTACTCAAAGCGAGTTAGGTCAAATTGATCGAGCTGCCTTTCAGGAATCTATGAGAAAATTAAAGTTTAATTATGAAGCATACAATCATAGAACTTGTTTAGTTGAAACAGATGATGAGCCTCCACATGATCTAAATGAAGAAGCCCTTGATTTAGCTATTACAATAGCTTCTTTACTTAATATGCACATAATTGATGAAGTTCATACAATGAGAAAGCAAGTTATAGATGGAAGTAACACTGGAGGATTTCAAAGAACCAGCTTAGTTGCAACTGATGGTTATCTTGAAACACCTCAAGGTAAAGTAGCTATTGAAAATCTTTGTTTAGAAGAAGATGCATGTAGAAGAATAGCTACTGAAAATGATTTTACTCATTTCCGCCTTGATAGATTAGGTATTCCTTTGGTGGAAATTACAACTGACCCTTCAATTCATCATCCAGAGCAGGTAAAAGAAGTGGCTTATGTTCTTGGTCAAATATTAAGAAGTACAAATGTTAAAAGAGGCCTTGGAACCATAAGACAGGATTTGAATATTTCAATAGCTAAAGGTTCCCGTGTTGAGCTTAAAGGAGTTCAAAATCTTGATTTAATTCCAGAAATGGTAGAATTAGAAGTTCAAAGACAATTAAATCTTTTAAATATTCAAGAAGAACTTAAAAGTCGTGATGCTAGAGTTTTAGATGATATTCATGATTTAGATGAAATATTTAAAAATACATCATCTAAAATACTTTCAACTGCCCAAAGTATAAAAGGAATTGTGTTAAAAGGATTTAAAGGGTTAGTAGGGCTAGAAATTCAAAAAGGAAGGAGATTTGGAACTGAACTTTCTAGTTATGCAAAAAAAAGAGAGGTGTCTGGAATATTTCATACTGATGAGTTACCAGCATATGGTATAAGCCAAGAGGAAACTGAATCTATGAGATCCTATTTAAATGCTGACGAAGATGACACCATAGTAATTGTTGCTCATGATGAAGACATAGCTATATCTGCAT
This sequence comes from Methanobrevibacter cuticularis, assembly GCF_001639285.1. Classification (GTDB taxonomy): domain Archaea; phylum Methanobacteriota; class Methanobacteria; order Methanobacteriales; family Methanobacteriaceae; genus Methanobaculum; species Methanobaculum cuticulare. The sequence goes on from NZ_LWMW01000095.1 coordinate 23,762, forward strand.
TGGAAGAAGTTATTAGAAGAGCTAATATGGCCTTTGATGGAGTTCCTGAAGAAACTCGAAAGGCTTTAGAGGATGGAACTAGTGAATTTATGAGACCACTTCCAACTGCAAATAGAATGTATCTTGAAACCGACATCCCATTATTTAAAATCGATAAAAACAAGATTATAAATATAAGAAACAACTTACCTGAACTTCCTGAAGAAAAGAAAAATAGAATAATTGATGAATATTCTTTAAGTGAAGATTTAGCTAAACAACTAGTTAAAAAATTGCATGCAGATGAATTTGAAATTATAATGAAAGAAATAGATGTTGATTCAACATTAGTTGCATCTTTTTTAGCATATAATTTACGTGAGATCAAAAGAGAAGGAATAGTTATTAAACATATAAATCCCAAAGATTTAATAGCTACATTTAAATTATTATCTGCTGAAAAAATAAGTAAAGATGCTATTACTGATATTATTAAAGAAATAGCTATTAACAAAGAAGCTATTGAACAACAATTTAATGAAAAAGAAAATGGCTTTATTAAGTATGTGGATAAAGATATTGATAACAATATTGATCCAGAACAAATAGCAAAATCCTTGGATTTGTTACTCCTTGGTGAAAATGATGTTGAAAACATTATCATTGAAATAGTAAATAATAATAGTTCAATGATTAAAGAACGGGAAATGGGAGCTATTGGTCCTTTAATGGGGATTTCTATGAAAAAATTAAAAGGAAAGGCTGATGGTAAACTAGTTAATAAGATTTTAAAAGAAGAAATTAAAAAATTATTAAATTAGATAGATTAAGTTAAGCAAATTATAATGATCATAAAAATCTAATAAAAGAAACTAAATAAGTTAAAGAAACTAAATAAGTTAAATAAACTAAATAAGTTAAAGAAACTAAATAATTAGTAGAATCTAACAATACATTGAAAAAATAAAAATATTAATAAATGAAACAAAAAACTAAATAAATAATTGAATTTTATTTTACATTTTTGAAGGGATTAGATATGGAAAAATATGATATTATAATAATTGGAGCTGGTCCTGCAGGACTAACAGCAGGAATATATGCTGGAAGACAAGGAAGCGAAACATTACTTTTAGATAAAGGAATTACTGGAGGGACAGGATTAGAAGTCCCATCTATGGAAAATTATCCTGGGTATGAATTAATTGCAGGTATGAGTTTAATATCTAAAATGAAAAAACAAACCGAACAAAATGCTGAAATTAGAGAAATGGAAGGTGTTGAGTCCATTCAAAAAATAGATAATGGCTTTGAAATAAAGACAACTAAATCTACATACTTTGGAAAAAGCGTGATACTTTCAATGGGGACTAAACATAGACTACTTAAAGTTCCTGGAGAAAATGAATTTAAAGGTAAAGGTGTTTCTTATTGTGCAACATGTGATGGTTTACTCTACAGAGATCAAGATGTTTTAATTGTTGGTGGTGGAAATGGTGCAGTTCAAGAAGCTATTTTCTTAAAAAATGTAGGTTGTAATGTCAAACTCGTCCACAGAAGAGATGAACTACGTGCTGAAAAATATCTTCAAAATAAATTAGAAGAAAAAAAAATACCTGTTATTTGGAATTCTGTAGTTAAAGAAATCAAAGGAGATAAAGTGTTAAAATCAGTTGTACTAATTGATAATGAAGGAAACACTGAAGAAATAAAAGTTCAAGGAATTTTTGTAGCTATTGGAGACATTCCATCTAGTACCATAGCTAAGAATTTAGGAATAGATATAAATGCTCAGGGCCATATTATTACAGACAAAACCCAAAGAACAAATATAGAATATGTCTATAGTGCAGGAGATGTTACTGAAGGAATTAACCAATGGGTTGTTGCTTGTGGTGAAGGTGCAGTAGCTGCAACTTCTGCCTTTGAAGATTTAGAACAAAAAGGAATAGAACTATAATATAAGAAATCTTAAAAAAATAATAGCTAAAACTATCAAAAATTCAATTATTATTTATAATTCATGGTATAATCTATTAATATTAATTATATTTCTATTTAATAAAATTAAAAAAATAATAAAATATATCAAAAAATGTAGTAATTTTAATAAAATTAAAAAAATAATAAAATATATCAAAAAATGTAATAATTTTAATAAAATTAAAAAAATAATAAAATATATCAAAAAATGTAGTAATTTTAATAAAATTAAAAAAATAATAAAATATATCAAAAAATGTAATAATTTTAATAAAATTAAAAAAATAATAAACTAAGTCTAAAAATTATATATTTATAATCTATTAAAATCTAAATAATCAAATTATACATATAAATATTCATAATATGTTCATATATAAAATTCTTAAGGATTTTCCTAATAATTATTAGATTTTAAATAGCGATATATTAACAAAGCTATTATTAATATTATAAATATAGGTAAAATAATTGGTAATAACCATAAGAATAAATAAACAATAGCTGCACCAACAAGGACAGCAATTATCATGAACAATAATTCTTCTAATTCCATGAATTAGTATATTGTATGATATAGTATATAAATAATTCGAATATCATAAATATAAAATTACATTACTCATAATATTTTTATTTAAATTAGAGATTACACTTATTAATAAATAAGAAAACGAGAAATAACATGACAATTTTAGTTATTAATAATAAAGGACAATATAATCATAGAATAGGAAGAAGTTTAAAGTATTTAAACATTCCTTCTGAATTAGTTTCTAATGAGTTAACAATTGAAGAAATAAAAGAAAAAAATCCTATTGGTATGATATTAGGAGGAGGGCCATCTCTTGAAGAGTCTGGAAATAGTTTAAATTACCTGAATAAGTTAGATATTCCTATCTTAGGTATCTGCCTAGGCCATCAATTAATAGCTAAATCTTTTGGTGGAACCGTTTCAACATCCTCTACTGAAAGTTATGCTCAAATAGAGATCAATGTTTTAGAGGAAAATAAACTCTTTAAAGGACTATTTCCTTCTATGCAAGTTTGGACATCCCATAAAGATGAAGTAAAATCTCTCCCTGATGAATTTAAAATCTTAGCTAGTTCACCTATTTGTAAAATTGAAGCTATGAAACATAAAACAAAAGATATTTATGGGATTCAATTCCATCCAGAAGTACATCACACTCCTAAAGGAGGATCTATTTTCAAAAACTTCTATGATATCTGTAATTATGATAAAAAATAATATTTTATGATAATACTTAAATGTATCATAAGTTATATTAAAAAACTTAAAATCACCACATAACATGAAAATATGATGCCATAATCATCCTATGACTTATCGTGTCATATTAGGTCATATTTTATTTAGTAAATTTTGGTTCATATTATAAAAAAGAAATAGATTAAAATATAGAATCTCATGAATGCGGAAATATAATTTATAAATAAAGATTGATTAAAAAATATAGCTTATAAAATTCTATGAAAATATAATTTATAAATAAAAATTGATTAAAAAATATAATTTATAAATAAAAATTGATTAAAAAATATAATTTATAAATAAAAATTGATTAAAAAATATAATTTATAAATAAAAATTGATTAAAAAATATAATTTATAAATAAAGATTGATTAAAAAATATAATTTATAAAATTATATGAAAATAAATTATACTAAACTAATATAATAATAACAAAGAAAATATAATTTATATTCATAGAATGAATTAAAATTAATAAATTACAAACCTAATACTTAACATACAATAATTACAAACCAATACTTAACATACAATAAAGAATTAAAGAGGTAAAAATAATGATTGATAATTTCGAAGAATTAAAAAATAAAGCTGTTGAGAATAAACAAGGTATAAAAAAAGAAGGATTAAATATCATAATCGGAGATACTGAAGAACAATTTCGTATTTCAGGAATTGGGGAAAAAGCTGTGAAAATAGAAAAATTTGTGAAATATGAGGATATGATTGAAGCATTAGAACAAGGAAGAGAAGAAAGTTTAGAATTAATGATAAAAAAAGTTATTGAAGAATTTGAGCCTTCTGATGAAGAAGAATAATTACAAAGATAATTTAATAATCTTAAATCTAAAAATCTTTAATAATGAATTAGGATAATTATGAAAAACTAATGGATACTGCTTATTGAATAAATAAATAATAAAAAAATTCATTATTAAATAATTATTAAAACATTTAAATGAATAAAAAAAGCCTAAAATACAAATACATAGGCTAAATAAGCTAATAAAATTATAATAATAACTGGAGCTAACCATTTTAAAATTTTATATGCAATATATGCTATTATAAGGCAAAGACCGATAACAAAAATATTTCCAATTGTAACATCTAACATATTAATATATATGTCTTTAGATAGATATAATCTTTTCTAATTATAACTATCAAATTATTATTTATGGTGTAAAAATATGTTGAATCCATCAGAATTTATAAAAGAATCTATTGAAAAAATTAAAAATGAAATTGGTGATGAAAAAGCTATAATTGCTCTTTCTGGAGGAGTTGATAGCTCAGTTTGCTCTGTACTTGTTCAAGAAGCTATTGGAAACAATTTAATAGCTGTTTTTGTTAACCATGGACTTCTTAGAGAAGGTGAAGTAGAAGAAGTTTGTGGAATCTTTGAAGATAGACTTAATTTTGTTTATGTAGATGCAAGTTCTGAATTTTTAGAAGCTCTCAATGGTGTTGAAGATCCCGAAGAAAAACGAAAAATCATAGGAAAGGTTTTCATCGATGTATTTGAAAGAGAAGCTGAAAAAATTCAAGCAAAATTCTTAGTACAAGGAACAATAGCACCTGATTGGATTGAAAGTGAAGGAAAAATTAAATCACACCATAACTTAGCTTTACCTAGAGGAATGGTTTTAGAACTTGTAGAACCTGTTCGTGAACTATATAAAGATGAAGTTAGAGAAATAGGATTAGAATTAAACCTTCCCAAGAAATTAGTATATAGACAACCATTCCCTGGTCCGGGATTAGCTGTTAGAGTTATAGGTTATCTCACTGAAGAAAAATTAGCTATTTGTAGAAAAGCAGATGAAATTGTTAGAGAGGAAATAATAAATAACAATCTTGATGGAAATTTATGGCAATATTTCGCTGTTTTAACTGATACAAAAGTTACTGGAGTGAAAGGAGACCAAAGAGACTTTGGATATCTAGTTGTTTTGAGAATGGTAGCTTCAGTAGATGCAATGACAGCATATATCCCTGAATTACCGTGGGATGTTGTAAGAACTATTTCAAAAAGGATTACATCTGAAGTATCAGAAGTGACTCATGTTTCTTTATCTATAAGTGATAAACCACCAAGTACTATTGAATTTGCATAATAAGATAATGAATGAAAATAGACCCTAAACAACAAAACTAATACAAACAATAAAACCCTAAACAACAAAACTAATACAAACAATAAAACCCTAAACAACAAAATTAATACAAACAATAAAAACCTAAACAACAAAATTAATACAAACAATAAACACCCTAAACAACAAAACTAATACAAACAATAAAACCCTAAACAACAAAATTAATACAAACAATAAACCCCCAAACAACAAAATTAATACAAACAATAAAAACCTAAACAACAAAATTAATACAAACAATAGTTAATAAAGAACTGATATACTAGATAATCTTTGAATTACAAAATTTTAAAGTGATATAATGGAAGAAAAAACGAAATATTGTATTTATTGTGGAAATGAAATCCCATTTGATGCAAAAAAATGTAAATATTGTTATGAATGGGTTGATGAAGACTCAATTTCAAGAAATAATGCAGTTAATAGCTACAGTTCTGAAACTATACCTGATGACAATCCTGACAAAAATAAATACTCTACTGATGAAAATAATAGAGTATCTTATCCTCAATATAACAACAATGTGGTAGAATACTCAAAAATTATTCCTATGAGAAGATTTTATCTTCTGATGATTCTTACAGGAGGATTGTATGCTTATTATTGGTTCTATAAAAATGCATCTCATTTAAGAGATTATCATGGAAAAGACATTAATGTAGCTTTTCGTACATTATGTTTTATTATTGTTCCAATAGCTAATTGGATTGTATTTTATGAACTTTTAAATGACATGAAAAAACCTATTAAAGATAAAGGGTTGGAATGCTATTCGCCTGGATTAACTCTATTAGGTTTGATCTTAGTAGGATTCATTGGGTTTATTTTTGCTCCATTTATACAGTTATGGTTTTTCATAAATGTTCAAGAATCTTTCAATGAATATTGGAGATTAGAAGAACCAAATCTCCCTATTAGAAGAAGCTTTAGTAATGGAGAAATTGTAGTTATGATACTTGGAATATTCTTAACAATTTTCCTAATTATTGTTTATCTAAGTTTGCTACTTGGCTTTATGAGTGCAGCTACAGGTATTCCTTACTATTAACTACATTTCTTTATTAATTACATCTTTTTCCTTATTTTTTATTATATTGAGTGGGAAATAATTATTTTTTATAAAATTTTATTCTTAATATTATGAGTTTAAATCTAATATAAATCTATAGTAATTCTTAATTTACTAAAATTAAATATTTTAACCACTAAATTTTGAATAAAATTCTAATAAAACCTTAAATTTAATATTAAAATCAATTAGGTAAATTAAATTTTTTCTATGATATGATTCATTTATTTGAATATTGATATTATTATACTGCTTAATTCATAATTTAAATTTATATAATTAATTTTTTAAAATAATAATATTTTATATGCTTTAAAATAATTTACATAATTAATTTTTTAAAATAATAATATTTTATATGCTTTAAAATAATTTATATAATTAATTTTTTAAAATAATAATATTTTATATGCTTTAAAATAATAATAATGTGATTTAAGTGATTTTTAAAATTTTAATTTTGGAATTATTTCCCACTTAATATAATACAAAAAATAGATTAACCATTAAAAGAATAAGTTAATTATAAATCATTATGATAAACTAAAAAAAAGAAAAAACTATGATAATAATAAAAAAATAATGATTATAACTCAAAGATGAAAATAAATATTTTTAATTATTTTTAAAATGTGAAACTGCTTAATTTCAAGGTTAAATTATGATAACTTCTAAAAGTGCCTATCTAAAAAAATTAACTGATAAAATACAGATGAAATCTGTAAAAGTAGGTAAAGATTTAGATGGTAGTACTCCTCCTTCTGTTTTTATTGGTAGATGGAGCTATCCCAAGGTTTATGCTGGGCCAATGATGGTACCAGAACAAGGTGATACAGCTATTATGGATTCACCAGAATCATGGATTGGTGAAAATAAAACACAAGATGATATTATTAATTATCGACTTAACTTAGTAAGAGGAAAACAATTGATTGGAGTAAAAGACTTAGATAATCCATTTATTGAAAAACTTCAAGATATTTCCCTTGCATCAAAATCAATAGATAGTGAAGCCACTTTTGGAAAACGCCCCAGAGGGACAACATTAAGCGAAGATAGTACTCCCCATGGGCCAAGTGCGGTTATTGAAAGATTTGACATCGATGCAGTAAGATGGGATAAACAATTAGAAAAAACATATTATGATACTGATCTTAAAGCCAATGAAGCTGTTATGAACTTACATAAAAAAGAAGTTCCATTTTCAAACTTTCAAAAAGCATTTTCTGTTGGAGCCATTGGAACCGGAAAACGAAGAAAGTTAGTTCCAACAAGATGGTCAATTACTGCATGTGATAGTTCAATAGCAAACACTCTCCTAAAAGAAGTAAGGCACTATCCACTACTTGATACCCATAGAGTCTATGAATTTAGTAGTTTAAAGAACTATTATTCAGTGATATTAATTCCAATGGAATGGCAATATGAATGGATGGAAGCATTTATCAAAGTTTTAGGTAAAGAAGAAATGATATTTTCAGATTATGAAACTAACACTGACAAAAAAGAATATTCTCGTGTAGGAGGATGTTTCTATACATGTAAAATGGCTGTTCTTGACTCTTTATTTAAACAAAAAATACAAGCAGGAGCCATTGTTCTTAGAGAAGCTTATGAAGGTTATGTTCCACTTGGAGTTTTCAATGTCAGAGAAAATGTTAAATATGCCATGGAACAACCATATAAAGAATTTGAAGATTTAAAAGAATCATTACAATATGTTGGGACTAAATTAAAGATCCCTATCAGTAAATATGTTAAAACTAGTGATTTATTAAAAGAATTACTTCAATCAAGACAAACTACACTAGACAATTTTTTCAAAAAAAGTCCAAAATATCAAAATTAGAATAAACTTAAAGAAATCCTTAAGAATTTTTAAATAAATTAATGAATATTATTAAGTAATTATATAAAAACAATAAATAAAGAAATAATTTAAACTAACTAGGAAAAAATATGAAACTTTTATACAAACAACCATCTAAAGAAACTATTGAAGCCATGGCCGAAGTAGCTGGACACCCTATAAATACAGAAAGAGAAAATAGCTATTTAAGAGAAACTGAAAGTAAAATCATTGCTAAAACTAAACATCTGCATGGAAAAATAGTAAACAGTGGTAATGCAGCTATTTTAATAGCTATGAATGCAATAGATGGCCCTATATTGATACCAGATCAAGGTGGATGGCATGGTTTTAAACAAATAGCTAAATTCTTAAATAAAGAGATAGTTATGGTTGAAACCGATTATGGACTAATCACCAAAGAATATTTAGATAAAATAGATTTACAAAAAGTAGCAAAAAATACTAATGAAAATAATAAAGAAAATATTGAATATTCAAAACCAGCTATTTTCTTAACAAGTTTTGCAGGTTACACAGCAGAACAACCAATAGAAGAGATATCTAATTGGTGCAGAAAAAATAATGTATTACTTGTTGAAGATGCTTCTGGATCCATAACTGATCCAGAAAAAAAATTAGCTAATGGAATCTATTCTGACATAATTGTTGGATCCACTAGTTCTCCAAAAGTAATTAATGTTGGTGATGGTGGATTTATAACCACTAGTAATAATAAAATATTTGAAAGATCTAAATTGTTATTAAAAGTATGCAGGTCTAATGATATCACAAACAAAGGAATAAGCACTGAAGTAGATTTCGCAGAAGACAATCTAAAAAAAACAATTGAAGCTACAACTTACATTAAAAATAACCTCGATAATGTTTTTCATCCTGATAAACGTGGAACTAATGTTATAATAGCTAATCGAGATCCTCATACCATGATTAGAAATCTAAAAATTAAGTTCAATGTTAAAGGAAAGTCAATTATAACTAATTGTCCTAATTACAATAGAATAAAACAAAGAGGAATAGCTATTGAGATTAAAAATTTAAATACAAAATGTTTAACAAAAGAAAATTTAGATGAAATCATTGAAACAATAAAGAGATTCCAATAATAACAAAATAATCTTAAATAAATAAAAAAATGTTTGGAAAGAATGTTATAATTAATATAACTTCTTTCCAAAAATAGATAACACAAAGTAATTTATTTTTTAGGTTCTTCTGTATACTGTTATTTTGAGTTTAGCTATTTTGTTGTGTGCTAGGTTTTTGACTATTGTTTTTAGTATTTTGGATGCTTTGTTGTAGTTGTATTTGGTGTTTTTTGTTGTTTGTATTTTGTAGATTTTGTGTTTTTTGAGTATTTTTTTGAGTGATTTTGTGAAAGTCTTTGAACCTGTTTTTTCTCCGTAGTTTTTGA
>NZ_LWMW01000096.1 GCF_001639285.1 Methanobrevibacter cuticularis
CCACAGGATCAAAAACCCTCAAAATATCACTCAAAAAAATACTCAAAAAATACAAACTCTACAAAATACAAAAAACAAAAAACATCAAATACAGCTACAACAAAAAATCAAAAATACTAAAAACAATAGTCAAAAACCTAGCACACAACAAAATAGCTAAACTCAGAATAACAGTATACAGAAAAGCTTAAAAGAAGAAAATAAAGAATAAAAAATAATTTCACTCTAGGAATCAATTATTCAAAATCTACAAATACAGCATTTAATGCTGAAAAAAGTGAAACTTTCACAGATATAAATGGTTAAAGAGAATCACGATGATTAATGAATGGTATTAGAAAATATAATACATGAAAAACTAAATTCACAAATGGCAAAATACATCATCACAGTTTCATCTGATGATTCAAAATATATTCTTAATTCAGTCTTAGTTGAACTTGAAACCTAGAATATCAACAATACTTAATGATAACAATAAAACAAGTAAAAATCTAGCAGCAATATCTTATGAAAAAAACAGGAATGCCAATAATAGCTATTGTCTTAGTTTCGCTAATCAACATTTGGAATTGTTTTTCTAGAAAAGAATGATCAAATATTTTTTTTGGAAGAATTTATTTTTTTCTCTTCCATTTTTCTCTTATTTTTTTACATTTTACTTAATATATTATTAATTTTTAAATATTTTGCATGAGTTTTATAAAAAATCCTAAAGTATTGAATATGTGACAATTTTTAAGTAAAACAGTATAATAAGATAATATCATAATTATTACACATTATCTTTTGAATATTAAATATCCCTTCTTATTGAAGGTAAAACTTTGATTAGGATATCTTGAGCGTCTTCTTTATTTTTTACTTTACGAGCCACGATTTTTCCGTTTTTAAAGATAGTTACATTTCTATCATCAATATTCAACATAGCTACTCCCATACTTTCTGAACATTTTACTTTTCCTATCTTTTCAAGTTCTGTGCATGTTTTTTTTATATCTACAGTATATGCAAGTTCATTTTCAAACATTATTTTGTTTGCTTCATCTTTACAAGGCTTATAGATTACAAGTTCTTTCTTTTCAGAAGTATTATGTCCAATATCTAAGGTGACTTTCTCAAAATTAACAGCTTTTAATTCATTTTCTATGAGGTTAAGAGTATTTTTATTAAGTAGAGCATCAATGTTGTTTACTTCAATTTGAGCAGTATTTGAAATATCTCTAACCCTAACATTTTCACTTTTTGTAATATTTTTTATTAAATTTTCAGCATATCTCACTCTATTGATTTTTTTAGAAGTTATTTCATCTGTATTTTTAATTCTAGTAGCTAAACATGTTGTAGCTTCAGAATATTCAATATTGTGATTATTTAGATATTCTAGAACTTCCTCTTTCTCAATTCCTCCTTGGACCAAAGGACTTAGAATATTATTTTCATAATTCACTATTATTCCTGGACGATCTTCGAGAAGATCTGTGATGTTTGTTCCATCTACTATAATTTCAAATCCATTATCATTAGCTATTTTTTTTATATTTGAATACATAACATTTCTACAGACAAAGCAACGGTTTTCATTATTTTTTGTAAAAGTTTCAAGTTCCAAAATGTCTTTACTTATTATTTCATGAGGAATATCAATGTTTTCTGCTATTTTTTGAGCATTAGCTATAAAATTAGTTGGCATTATTTCATTATCAAAAGTAATAGCTAAAAGATTCTTTGCTACTTTCTTTGCTAAGTATGCTACCATTGTACTATCAGCCCCTCCTGAAAAAGCGATGGCTATATCTTTCCCTTCAATAACTTTTTCTGCTTTTTCAATTTTTTCATCAATATTCATTTTTTCACCATAAAATAGAATTGAAATTAATTAATATTATTAAGAGTTCAGCTGATTTTTCTGTTTTTAATATGATTTTATTGTTATTTTATCCATATATTAATCTGATATCTGGTATAGTAGATGTAAGTTTATTAAATTTCTGATAATGTTTATAATATGATAATGTTTATAATTTATGATAAATATTATAATCTTTAATAAATTTTATAAGTTCTTATAAAGTTTGTGATTTTTAATAAATTTTATAAGTTCTTATAAAGTTTGTGATTTTTAATAAATTTTATAAGTTCTTATAAAGTTTGTGATTTTTAATAGATTTTATAAGTTATGATAAATATTATAATCTTTAATAGATTTTATAAGTTCTTATAAAGTTTGTGATCTTTAATAGATTTTATAAGTTCTTATAAAGTTTATAATCTCTAATAAGGATTACAATTTTTGATAAAGTTTGTAATTAATGTTAAATAATGGAGATAGTTATTTTAAATTTTTAATATATTGTAAAAGAGCTATTGAGTCTTGTTTTTTAATATTCATTGTGTTAACAAGAAAATCTCTTAATTTGTCTTTTTTGCTATCATCAAGATTGGATTCTTTTAATATTCTGGTATATGTTCTATTAGGGTAATAGATTGATTTAGCAATGACTTCAAGTTCATTTTTTTCATTAATATTTAATATTCCTTTTTTAACAGCTTCTTTTAATTTGTAATTCACATTAACCAAGGCTTCAGATAATGCTTCTTTGGTACTTGGATCAAAAACAACAGCTACATCATCATCAGAGTCAATATTCCCTTTAGCATATTCTTCATAGACATATCCGATTCCAATCATTCCTAAATTATCTAATTCAGAAGCTCTAAGAGCACCCATACTTCCACCACCAATCACGATTATTCCTTTTTCAATAGCTTTAATGATTTCTTTATGTCCTACAGCAGGATACTGATGAAACACCCCATCAATTATTCCTATAACATCTGGTGAATCTTCGATAGCTTTTAGAATATCTTCTCTTCTAACTGGATCTCTATAATCGGCATCTAATATTTTTGAAGCTTCTTCATGAGATATAGAAAGCCCAGTAAATATTATTATCTTTTTTTCATTTTTCATTTACACACACTTGACATTTGTATTATTATTATTATTATTTTTATCACTTTCATTTTTTTTTTTTTTTTTTTTTTTTATTTGTTTGGTGTAGTTAATTTTATTTATCTATTTTTGAGTGGTATATTTAAAATTTTCTAAAACTTCATCCAGCGATTCCCTATTCTTTCTGAATCCACGGTATAAGTTTCAGTTCCAGGAATAATCATTCTAATGACATTTACTCCAATTTCTTCTCGTGTTAAATTTGTAAAAAGAATTTTATCGAAGGAATTATTTCTCAATTCATTAACTGTTATTTCAATGTCATGTTTTAAAGAGTTTGTGCTGTTATCTTCAATATCTGTTAAGTTGATCTTATCTTCTTCTTCTATAAAATATTCCTTATTTATCTTTTTCATGCGTTCATAACCTGCTTTTCTCATAAAAACAGCTCTTGAAGTGTCTTCTCTTGTTCCATGAATTTGTGTAGCTCTACTTTGAGCTACCTCTGTTAAAGCTCTCATAATAGCTATTTCTGGATTAAGATGAGTTCCAACTCCTATAGTTAAAAGAGCAGGATCTTTTAAACGAGTATCATCTGCACTAGCCAACATTGTTGGTATTTTCACATCTGCTGTTAAATCCAGTAATTTTATTTCTATAGATTCTTCCCTAAATTTTTCTAAAATACTATTTATTATAGGATTTTTGATACTAGCTATTTCAATCTGCTTTTTGTTTTTTTTACTTAATTCAAAAATACTCCAAGCATCTCTTTCAATCACTTCTAACATTCCATGAAGAACAGATTCTTCTAAAACATTTCCTGAAGCTAATCCATTACTATTTCCTTTAAATATTGCTACTGAATCTGTTGGTACATATGGGTGAAAGATTGCATTTGAAGGAACATAATATTCTTCTTTGTCTGTTATATCAATAGCTGTTGTCCATTGGATTTTTTTAGAATCAAAGTCTAAATTTTTAGTCTCATTTGGTAAAATTAAACTCTCAGGATGAATTGAATTTTCAAGTTCATTCACAGTAGCTATTATCGAATTTTTATCATCAATAGGCTGTTTTTCAGCAGAATATCTTTCAAAGCCTTCCATCATAGCAGAAGCCTTTGCTTGGTTCCTTGTAGCTCCTTTACCTGCATAAATACTCACTCCTCCATCTTGTGCAGTTGGACGAATAGCTGAAAAAACTGGAATCCCAACACGGTCTAAATGAGTTATTTCAGTGATACGTGTTATTCCAGCTATTTTAAGTTTATGTTCATAGTTAGCTATTGTTTTAAGAGGATCAATGCTTCGATGAGTACATGAAAAATAATTAATAGGAATATCTGAAAACATTTTACTCACATTATTCTTAGTTTATATTATTTCTAAAAATACTTTTACTCGTTTACTCAGATTAGTTATAGGAACATTTTGTAGGGTAATAAAAATTTAATTTTCTAGAATAATGAAATATAAACCATAAATCCCGCAACAGCCGCAGTCCCTAACCATATAAGTGGATTCCATCTAATTATCTTGGCTCCATCAAGGACACTAAAAGGTATCAAATTAAATAGAGCTAACCAGCTATTGATAGCAAATCCTAAAGTGAAAGTTATAGTTAATATTTGTTCTATAAGTGGGTCTGTTATAATCCCCATATTTATACTGATAGATGTTATAATAAATAAAACAAAAAATAACAAACCCAATGCTATATTTGTCAATGGTCCACTTAAAGAAATTATCCCATTTTCTCTATCAGTCATATATTCTCCATATATATGAACAGCTCCTGGAGCAGCAAATATAAATCCAAAAATAGGGCTTATTAAAGCAATAAATAGTCCAGGGAGCCAATTTTTAAACTCTGCCCAATATCCATAATGCATAGCTACAAATTTATGAGCTATTTCATGAAGTATAAATCCTAAACCAACACCAACCATAATCATAGGTAATAGATAAAGAATTTGATCGTAATTTGGTCTGGAATAAAGTATAGAAAATGCAACTGAGATAACAAAAAATGCAATAAATAGATCTTTTATTTCATTGGAAGTAAATTTAAACATACTTTAAGATATATTATTAAGGTTAATAAATATTTTCAATGATATTAATCATGATAATTACTTTCTTATTTAATTAATAATATTCTATTAAATAATTAATTATTTTTTCATGAAATTTTAATTTTTTAATAATTTATAATTCATATCCTTTTTAATTGTTAATTATAATATTTTAAATACATAATTAATCACATATTTCATGAAATTTTAATTTTTTAATAATTTATAATTCATATCCTTTTTAATTGTTAATTATAATATTTTAAAATACATAATTAATCACATATTTCATGAAATTTTAATTTTTTAATAATTATAATTATCCTTTTTAATTGTTAATTATAATATTTTAAATACATAATTAATCACATATTTCATGAAATTTTAATTTTTTAATAATTATAATTATCCTTTTTAATTATTAATTATAATATTATAATATTTTAAAAATAATCACCTTAATAATCAATAGAATTTAATATGGATATAATATGGATGAAATATTGAGGACAATCTTCTTAGAATATCTTAAAAAGGATAATGATAAGCATTATAAAAACTAGAATAATTATAATAAATAGGACAACTAAAATAGTATAAAGATAGTAATTGAATATTTTGGAGATAATATGAAATCATGTGAATTTGCAAAAGAGCATGAACTTTATGGAGAACTTATAATAACTAGCAGGTACTGGGAATTATTTTTAGCTCCAAGTCAAAGATACTTAGGAACATGTGTTCTAAAGTTAAAAAGGGATTGCCCTAATTTAAGGGATCTAAACACTGAAGAATGGTGTGAGTTCACTGATTTGGTTAAAAATATTGAGGAAGCTATTATTGATGTATTTAACCCAGATTTATTCAACTGGAGTTGCTTTAAAAACGCGAGTTTTAGAAAAAGTAATCCAAAACCACAAATACATTGGCATATTCATCCTAGATATGAGAATCCAGTTTTCTTTGAAGGATTAAAATTTGAAGATCCTGATTTTGGTTATATTCCTAGGCCAATAACAGAAAAAATTCCTAAAAATATCCAAACGAAGATGCTTGTGATTTTAAGGGAAAGATTAGCTATTGATTGCGAATAAACTTTAATTAATTCTATGATTTGTTCTTAAAGAATGAATTGAGTAATAGAAAAGATAGGAAGTGTTTAATTGAATGAAAAGAAACTTAAATCCATTCTAGAGAAAATTCATGACAAAAATTATGATTGTATGATTTTAACTCAATTTAACAACATAAGATATATTTCTAATTATGCTCCTACAAGTTTTGCAATTTGTCTTTTGAAAGATGATCCAATTATATTAACTTCTTCTATGGATAAAGAATTAGCTGAGAAAACATCTGAAATCCCAGTAGAAGAATTCAAATCATTTAATGAATTAAAAAAATTATTTGAAAAAGATAATTTTAAAAAAATAGCTATTGAAAGCTCTATATCTATAAGCTTATTTAGAAAAATTGAGGGGAACTGGGATTTAAATATTGAAGATTTTCTAGAGAAAGAACGAATGATTAAGTCAAAGGATGAAATTACAAAATTAGAAAAAGCAGCAGGAATTTCTCATAAATCCTTTAAAGAATTAAATCCAATGAAAAAGCGAGAAGATGGTTTTACTGAATGGGAGTTGGCTTATGAATTAGGCTATCTTCTTAGGAAAAATGGGGCTGAAAAGGAATCTTTTGAAACTATAATAGCTACTGGAACTAACTCTAGCTTACCTCATGCTAGAACTCAAAACAAGAAACTCCAAACCCCAATTTTAATGGATTGGGGATGTAAAGCAGAGGGGTATTGTTCTGATACAACTAGAACTTTTGTTTATAGTGAAAAACAAGAAGAAATTTTTGATATAGTTTTTGAAGCTCATAATAAAGCTATTAAATCAGTTAAAGCTGGAATAAAATCTTGTGAAATAGATAAAATAGCTAGATCCATAATTTCTGAATATGGTTATGAAAAAAATTTTATCCACTCTACAGGCCATAGTTTAGGTTTAGATATTCATGAAATCCCTTCTATTTCAAAGAAAGATGAAACTATTTTAGAAAAAAATATGGTTATAACAATAGAGCCAGGAATATACTTAGAAGGGAATTTTGGAGTTAGAATCGAAGATACAATCATTGTTGGTAAAAATAAAGCAGAAATTATTGGAAATCTCCCTTATTCTATCTGATTTTTACTAATTTAGCTTTGTTATTAATTATTCTTTTTAATTGCTTTTGTTAATTATCTTCATCATTAATTATTTTTGTTGTTTGGATTTCTTAATTGATTTCATTTTTAATTATTTTTGTTGTTTGGATTTCTTAATTGATTTCATTTTTAATTATTTTTGTTGTTTGGATTTCTTAATTGATTTCATTTTTAATTATTTTTGTTGTTTGGATTTCTTAATTGATTTCATTTTTAATTATTTTTGTTAACGATTTTTTCATTAGTTATTACATTAATAGTATTATAGTAATCACTGAATTTTGGTGACTGTTATTTATCTATCATGTGTTTCAAATTTTAAGCAACATATCATAATCATTAATTTTTTATATTTTAATGGAAGATTTATAGTTTTTCAATTTTTTCAATTGGCAGGTCTATTATTTTACTTATTTGTTCTATTGACATGCCTGTTTCTTTTAATTTTTTAGCATATTCAATACTTGCTTTTTCTTTTCCTATTTCTATTCCTTTTTGTGTTGCTGTGTATTTGAGGGTTATTTCGTCGTACTGTGCCATTTCTCGCATTTCATACATTCTGTAGTCTTCATCACTCATGGATATGAGGTCTAGTTTTTTTTGTGCTTTTTCTATGGTTTTGTTCATTTTCATCACCTTTTCTAATAATTTGGGTTTTGTGTTTTTATCGAAGTATATTAACCACTGGTGTAAAAAGTTGTTAATATTTTTGTTCTTTAACTTTTTAAAGTTTTGCATGTTTATGAAGTGTATTTCTATGCCTTCTAAAAACTTAGGAGTACAGGTTTTTATTGATGGTATGTCTATCAATCGATAGAATGTGTGTACTTTGTCATTATTTTTCATTTTGTAGTCTATTAGGTTGATAGCTATTACTTCTGGTAGTTTTTGGTAGTTTTGTCCTTCTTTTATGAGGCGTCTGTAGATATTACATGCATAGAAAAGTGATCTTTTTATCATCTCACCAGTATTCTGTCTTTGTGCTTCTATAATTATCTCTTTATTAGATGTTTTCGATCTTATATCAAGTATACAATACTTATCTTTCAGTTTTTCTGCAGATAACTTAGTATTCTCATTAATTTCTATATTATCTAATATTTCATCCACTGAAATGTTTTTTATTCCATTTTCAGTTATTATTTTGTTTCTATTTTCAAGTATTGCATTTATAAAGGATAATAACTGCTCCTCATCACCGTTTTCACCCATACACTTTAAAACAGCAAAATCATTCAAAGGATCCAATTCTCTCATAAAAATAGCTATTAACACCCATAATATATAAATATAACAGTAATACCAAGAGCAATACTGATTTTAAATCATTAAATTGAAGTAACTTAAAAATTAACAATCAATATTATAAACTTAGCATGAAAATAGAAATATCCATCACAATTGAGTGTTAAAAATCAAGTTTTTAAAATTTTAATGGAAGTGATTCTTATATTTATTATCTAAATTCCATATAGTATATTACTCAAAAATTGCAGCATATGCTCATTTTTAAAAATTTCTGTAAAAAACTCTTAAAAAACCCATTAAATGAGATTTAAAGAATCTATAGAGAATATTGGAATATATTCAAATTATGTTATCTGTTGCAAAACTTTGGTAATATACTATAATTGTTATTGTTATTATTATTTTTCTATTTATTGATTATTTTATTTTTATTCTTCTAATTATTCTAGTACATGAGATATTATTAAATAAAAACAATTTAATCACTAGAAAACAAAAATATCAATTCTTTTAAAGTTTTTTAATTGATTATAATATTGATTTTTAATAAAAGTAATACTTATTAATTAGTTTTTTAATACTATTCTTTATATTTATAATTATATCAATATAAGATATTTATAGATTTTTAACTTGTTAATAAGTTATAGATAACTTTTTATTGATTTTAAAAAATTAGAATTATAAATAAATGTCTTTAATGTGGTTCATATGTTTTTAAATGATTTAGTTTATTTGTTATCAAAATTAATTGAAAATAAGATTCCTGAAAAATATTTAATTAGATTTCAGGAAATATTACTATCCAGTGGGATATTTACAATAGCTCCACAGCTTTTAGCAAATGTTGTATTGTTAATTTTTATATTACTAGTTATAACAATATTTCTCTCAATACTATTTTCCTTTGATTTGATTATAGCTATTCTTGCTTCAATAGCTATTCCTCCAGGGGTTCTAGCTTCTTACATATTCATTAAAGCTGAAAAAAGAAGAGAAATGATTGAAAAAGCTAGTCCTGACTTTTTAAGACAGCTATCAGCTATGCTAAGGGTAGGTTTAAGCTTTGAAAATGCAATGGATGAATTATCAAAATATGGTTCAGGCCCATTATATGACGAACTTAGACGCACTGTGATTGAAATCAGGATAGGTAGAGATTTTGATGAAACTATAATTGCTATGTTAGAAAGACTTAAATCAAAAAATTTAGAAAGAACATTTAAAATAATTTTAGAAGCCAGAAAAAGTGGAGGGGGATTAGCCGATATAATTGACAATGTATCTGAAGATTTAAGATCAGTTAATGCGATTAAAAGAGAACGACGATCAAGTGTCATGATGGCGATCATGTTTTTAATAATTTCAGCTATTATCGCGGCCCCCTTTGCTCTTGGCATGGTTGGAATATACTCCGCGTTCATGGAAGAATTAGGTAAAGGTAGTGAACTAATAGAAACTGCAAAAATAGCTGCAGGATCTTATATAATTATTCATTCAATACTTGCAGGTTTCATAATTGGCTTAATAATGTATGGTGACTTAAAAAAGGGAATTAAATTTTCTATCCCTTTGACCTTATGTGCTTATTCAATATTTTACTTAATAAGTAACTTTGGTTCAGCTTTTTTGAGTTTTTAGATTTAAGTCATTATAAATATTATTTTTGTATGTGATTATGATTTTAATTATTTTTTGGGATTGTTTGTGAGAGTGAATTTATGAATTTAAGTGATATTAAATTATTAAATATATTGTCCATAGATGAAAAAGGACAAGCTGGAGCTGAAATGTTACTTCTTATGGGAGGAATGGTTATCATTGTTTTAATAGCTAGTTACTTTTATAAAGATTATTTATTAAATCTCGGAGATGAAATGAAATTTACTGAATTAACTGAATTGAATAAATCCGTTAATAATATTTCTTCGAAATTTGTGTAATTGGTTTAAAAAATTATTTATTCTATAATTTATAATAGAATAACTAAGTATTAAAATATTGGAAGTAAGTTTATAATAGTATATTTGGGTATTAGAATTTAGAATTGGGGTTATAATAGTATATTTGGGTATTAGAATTTAGAATTGGGGTTATAATAGTATATTTGGGTATTAGAATTTAGAATTGGGGTTATAATAGTATATTTGGGTATTAGAATTTAGAATTAGGTTTTATATAATATAATCATGTCAAATATTGGAATAAATTAGGTATGGGAAATATTAGAAATGTATTACAATTAAAAAGCTATATAATAGCTATGCAATAAATAATATGGTAAAAAAAGTATAAGGGGATCTGAAAAAATGAAAATGCTGATTAATGGAGTATCTGAGGGAAAAGATGAAACTTTTAATATTATGAATCCTTATAATAAAGAAATTTTGGATACTGTACCTGTTGGTGATAGGGGGGATGTTAAAAAAGCTATTAGGGCGGCTAATAAGGCTAAAAAATCATTACAAGCTATGTCTTCTAGGAAAGTATCTGAAGGGTTGTATAATGCTTATGATTCTCTTAAAAAAGAACAAAAGTCTTTAGCGAAATTAATCACTCAAGAAACTGGGAAACCTATTAAAGATTCTTTGGTAGAAATGGCAAGATCTGTAGAAACTTTAAAATTTGCTGCAGAGGAATCTAAACGAATTTATGGGGAGTCTGTTCCTTTAGATGCGGGACTTGGGGGAAAAGGATTATTTGCATTTACTCAAAAAATTCCTCTTGGTGTGGTAGCTGCTGTTACTCCTTTCAATTATCCAGTTAATTTAGCTGTTCATAAAATAGCTCCTGCAATAGCTGCTAAAAATACTACAGTACTAAAACCTTCTCTTAAGGCACCTTTAGCTACAATACGACTAGCTGAAATTATTGATGCTGAATTTCCAAATGGTGTAATTAATTGTATTACAGGTTATGGTGGAGAGATGGGTGATGAGTTAGTGGTAAATGAGGAAGTCAACAAGATATCTTTTACAGGCAGTGTTGCTACAGGGTTACTTATTTCTAACAGAGCAGGAATGAAAAAAGTCACTTTAGAATTAGGTGGAAATGATCCATTAGTTGTATTAAAAGATGCGAATATAGAAAAAGCTGTTAAAGGGGCTGTTTTAGGTTCTTATCTTTATTCAGGTCAAGTTTGTATGGCAGTTAAAAGAATAATTATAGATAAAATTATAGCTGATGAATTCATTGATCTATTTATTAAAGAAACAAAAAAATTGAAAATTGGAGATCCTATGGATCCTAAAACAGATATTGGGCCGTTAATTGATGAAGATGCTGCTAAAATGGTGGAACAGTCTGTTGTAGAATCATATAAAAAAGGAGCTAAATTACTTCTTGGTGGGAACCGTGATGGTAATTTCTTTGAACCAACTATTCTTGATAACATAACTGAAGATATGAATATTGTTGTAAATGAAACATTTGGTCCAGTTTCTCCTATTATTCGAGTCGATGGTGTAGATGAGGCGATATCTGTCGCTAACAATTCAGAATTCGGACTTCAAGGGGGAGTATTCACTGAAAATATTCATGATGGGTTAAAATGTGCGAATGAAATAGAAGTGGGATCAATCTTTATAAACAAACAATCTACATTTAGAACTGATAATATGCCTTTTGGTGGGTTTAAACTAAGTGGTATTGGAAAAGAAGGAGTAAAATATGCTATGAATGACATGACTCGAACAAAATTAATTGCTATGAATTTGAAATAATTAAACTATTTCCAGTATTTAAACAAGGAATGATTAAAGGAATTAATTGGACTGTATTAATTAAAAAAGAAGGAAATTAATTAAAAGGAATGATAAAAAGAAGGTTTTTCTATTAATTAATAAGAAAGAAGGAAAATGAGGAATTATGAGAGAATATGGGAGAAATATCTAATTCCTCTTTTTCAATAAAGAACGAAAAGGTTCGGAGTAGAAAATTTCCGTGTTTTGAACCTTTCCGCATTTAGTCTACTAGACAACTAGCAATAATTTTTTCAAGGAGGAATTATTAAAATATACTATAGTTACTACGGCGAAATAGAATTTTTAATTTATTTTTTCCCATTGAATTTGTTTTTTCCCTTGGAAAATTATTACTTGTATTAGTAATATATAGTAAGAAGTAATATATATTTTTTTTGTTTTATCATATTATAGTATTTCTGGAAAAGTTCTTAAGTTTTGAAAATAAATTAAATTCTTAATATCATTTATTTTTAATTATAACATCTTAAAATTAATTATTCTTTATAAAATTTCTTTTTAATGTCTTTATTTTACTCATATTAAAGAACAAGCAATTTATTACAAACATTCTTAATTTTATTTAATGTAAAAAAGGATTTATATTAAATTCATATAAAAAATAAAAATAAAATTTATTTTAAGTTGTTTATGGGATTTTAATTGATTTTTTTATTTTTTTAGATTTGTTAGCTATTTTAGAGCTTATTCAGTAACAATTTTTGTGCCTAATATCACATTATCTGATATGTTATCTATCTGATCAAAGGTAACTAAACCCTCATCATAATAAAACATATCATGATCTAGACTTATACCAATTCCTTTTACAGAACCTTCTTGTTCATCAATGTAAATATCACTAACTTTACCTATAGGTTCTCCCTCATTATCAACAACGTCCATCCCTACTATTTTGTTTACTCTCATTTAACCCACCTCCTTTTTTTTAATATTTAATATTATTTTATTTTGATCGCAGTTATCCTACATCAATTACCTTATCTAATAGTACTTCATAGGATATATCATTTATTTGATCAAAATTAACTATTTCTTCCTTATGGGGAAATAATGCTTGTTCCAAAACTATATCTACTTTATTAATATGACCGTTGCTTGTATTTATATCAACATCATTCACTGTACCTACAGATTTACCTTCCCCATCAACAACATCTTTACCTATTAAATCACTTATTTTCATTTCAATTACCTCCTTTTAATGAAAAATATGAAATTAAATATTTTTTCTAATAGGATACTTTTTTTTGTTAAGATATTTTTAATCCTTTTCTTCGCATGATATTTTTTCTAAGATACTTTCCATTTGGATAGTTTTTTACTATTTTTTCACTTGAAAAACTTTTTGGATAGTTTTTCAATAGAATACTTGTTGAATTGTAACAATTACATTACTTTTTTAAACTATATAAATTTTCTCCAGACTTGATAACTATTCTCTAAATCTTAAAAAAAGCGAAATAAATAAGAATATTCTATATTATATCATGGAATTTATTTAGGTTTGATTAATATAATTTCAAGTAATCATTTGCATATCAAAATTAATAACTTTTAAATATTTATATTTATAATTTTATTGGATAAATTTTTAAATAGCTATGTATCTATTAATTTTCACTGGAATTAATTTTTTACAATTTTTAACATTTATTATCATATTTTACAATTTTTAGTCTCTGATTAATAATGGCTAACTATTTATTACAGTTTAACAAATAGTGCTATAGGATGATTCTTTAATTATTTTATATTATATTAGATAAAAAATAATTAATAGCTTTAAAGTTGATTAGAACTTTATCATATGGAGAAAATAAGGAGAAAGGGATATGTGGGACACAACTAAAGATTATAGACTTGTATTAGGTCAAAAAACCATTGATTTATTTATTAGAACTGTAAGAGGTGGAAGTTTTAGAGGAAGATGGAATAAAAAAATGGCACTTGAAAGTGCAACAGACATGGAAAGTGATTTTCAATCTCTTTTATACTCTTATTTAGATCCTCAAGATTTAGCTGAGACTCAAGAAATAGTTAATCTAGAAGAAAAAGCTAATTTGGTTATAAGATATTTGGGAGGGGATGATTGGGCTCATTTATTCCTTGAGCAAACCCCCAAAAATGACAAGGAAAAGTCTGAGGAAGCAATTGCTAAAGCAAGGTTCTTTTTAGACACTGTTTTAGGATTGAAAAAGCGAATTCTTTTTGGACCTATTAATGATCCTATTATATCTATTGATATAAAAGTAGGAGAAATAATGAGTGTTAGTAAACACCCTGAAGCAGATAATTTACTGATATGCAATGTAAATATTGGAGAAAAAGCTATTAAAGTGGTTACTAATGATTTAGAAATTAAAGATGAAGATCGTGTGGGTATTGCAATGTTGCCACCTGAAACATTTATGGGAATAGCTAGTTCTGGCATGTTCTTAGGAGTTGAAGGTGAGGTATTAAAAGAAGTCGACGGAGATTTAGGAGAAATTCCCAAAGGATTCCCTCTTGAAGCATTAAATGCAAGTCGAAATTTAATTGAAAATTTTTTAAGTAAATGATTTTTTTAAATTAGTTATTTTTTCAAATATTTTTTCTTTTAAATAATTTTTAAATATTTTTTTTTATTTAAAACGATTTTTAAATATTTTTTCTTTTAAATAATTTTCAGAATTATTTGTTAATTAGTTCAGTTTATTTTTAATAAATTTGTCTTTGTAACCAAAACTATTTATATTATCATTAAAACATAATTATATCATTAAATGAATTTAATTTAATAGTATCGTTTTGAATAAATAAAATATTAAAAATTAGAAACTTATAAATAATAATATTAATTAAATATATTATATATAAATAAAATTGTAAGGTTATTAATTATAAACTTATCAATTATAAAGTTATTGTATAAATTTTCATGATTTACTTAATTTCAAGGATTAATATTTGGTTTTAGTAATCAATATTTAATAATTATATAAATTATAAATTAACAATCACGAATTTAATTTAGGGTGAAAAAATGGTAGAAGTTTCAAATCTTTATGATTTAGATATATATACGGTTGCAGGGCAATATGTTGGAAGAGTTGCAGATGTGGTTCTTAATATAAGGTTAGGAACAATTTCTAAACTTCAAGTAAGATCTTTAGAACCTGAAAATAAGAATGTTGGATTCAGAGAAATTGTTAAAAAGGGTTTACAGTTTGTTCCTGAAGAAAATGAAATAAGAACATTTCAAGAAGGTTTACTCAATGTGGATTATGATAAGGTTAGAGCTATTGGGGATATAATGTTGATAGACCCTCAAGTTATTCAAAACCAGACTCCACAACCAAATTCTAATCAGGCCCCAACAAATCCAGAACAATAAATACTATTATTAAATGATAATTTGTTTTGGTAGAGATAAATAGCTAATTATTTTACTAAAAGATTATATAACTTAGTTATTAATTTTTAAAATTTCTTACTCGCTACGTTGTTTTAAAATTTTTTTAAGTATACATGAATTGAGTTCACATACCTATTTTTTTAATTTTTTTAAGTATACATGAATTGAGTTCACATACCTATTTTTTTAATTTTTTTAAGTATACATGAATTGAGTTTACATTAGCTATTTTTTTAATTTTTTTAAATTTAATTTATTTCTGAATTTTAATTAACATAGTCTTGATTTTTGATTATTTCTTATTTTTACAATAAAAATATTTAATTAATAATAAACAAATACTTTATTAAAGTATTTAATAATATGTGATTTTATGATAGTTGGAATTTTAGGTTGTGGAGCAATAGCTAATATAATTGTAAATAATTTTTTAGCTAGAGAAAATGGAATAAACATTAAATATTTCTATGACCATGATATTAAAAAAGCTGAAAATTTAGCTAGAATATCTGATGGTATTGCTGTTTTGAATATTGATGATATGGTTGATCATGTTGATTTAGTATTGGAGGCAGCCTCCCCTATATCAGTTGAAAAATTTGCTTTAAATATTCTAAAAAAAGGTAAAGATATTATTGTAATGAGTATAGGTGCTTTGATGGATAAAAAACTTAGAAATGAATTGATTGAGGTAGCAACTGAGCATAATTCAAGAATATTTGCTCCTTCTGGTGCTATTGTTGGATTAGATGGGATTAAAGCGGCTTCTATTGGTAACATACGAAAAGTTAATTTAACCACAAGAAAACCACCAAGATCTCTTGGTAAAGACAACAATGAAGAGGAGGTTCTTTATGAAGGTAAAGCATCTGAAGCAGTTAAGAAATTTCCAACTAATATCAATGTAGCTGCGGCTTTAAGTATTGCTTGTAATAGAGATGTGGATGTTAAAATAATTATAGATCCAAGTGTGGATAAAAATGTTCATGAAGTAATAGTTGAGGGAGATTTTGGGCAATTTAAAACGAGAACTGAAAATTTACCTTGTGAAACAAATCCTAAAACTAGTATGTTAGCTGCATTTTCAGCTATTAAATTATTAAAGAGTTTAAATGAAAATTTTATAATGGGAACATAGAATAAATATCATGGAATTTATCACGGGTTTGTAGAATGAAGGATTATGAAATTTATAATGATCTTAAGGTCCCTAAAGGATCTAAAATAATTTTAAGATTAGATGGAAGGAATTTTAGTAATTTATCTAAAAGTTTAAACTTTAAAAAACCATATGATGATAATTTTTCCACTGGTATGGTCGAAGCTGCTAGAAACCTCTTTAAAGAATTCTCTCCTTCTTTTATTTATACATTTTCAGATGAAATTAACATATTATTATCTGAAATTCCTTTTTCTGGAAGAATAGAAAAATTAAATTCAGTTTTTCCAAGCATTGTTGCAAGTTCATTAACTTTACATTTAACTAAATTTTTTAACCTAAGTTTAAAGAAAAATAGGCCTATTTCTTTTGACTCAAGGATTATTCCTATAACAAACAATGATATCTATACTTATTTTAAACATAGACAAGATGAATCTTGGAGAAATTGTATTAATGGATATGGTATATGGACTCTAAAAAAAGAATTTTCCACTAAAGTAGCAAGTGAAAAGTTAAAAAACCTCAAGTCATCTGATATTCATCAGCTTCTTTTTGAAAAAGGAATTAATTTAAATGATATCCCTTCATATAAAAAGAGAGGAATAGCTATTTACAAAAAAACAAGAGAAATAAATGGATTTAATCCTAAAATAAATGAAAAAACAACTTCTCATAGAAATGTTTTGTTTGTGGATAGAGAACTACCAATATTCAGCTATGAATTCTTTGAGAAAAATCATATTCAATAACCATGATTAATAAACACGAAGACAATTGATTATAAAAGTTAAAAATTTTGGCAGTGTCAAATAATTTACTGATTTGAAATTTTTTTGTATTCCTGATTTTGATTTTTGTATGATTCGTTATTTTATTCGGACAAATTTAAATTGGAGTGTTTTTTGTTCTTTATTTTTTTTGAATTTTTCAGTATTACTTTTTCCCTATTTTTTATGTGCACATGTTTTTCACTGAATTTTCATTGATTTTTAACTTCTTTTAAGGGATTGTTTTAATTTTTAGGTTGTTGATTTTTAGTATTTTAAGGTGGTGTGTTTTTATTATTTTTTGTTTTAATGTTTAAATTGAAATATTTATATAATTGTTTATTATATATTATTTTTTATGTTAAATAAAGATATTGTTTGTGGTGTATCTGTTTTAGATGATTGTCAGCGAAATTTGGATGTTGTTGCTGATAAAATTAGTATTTATGTCGAATAAATTTCGTAAATGGCTTAAAAATTGTTTAAATGGCGTATTAGTAATTATTAAGTTAAAGTTAAAAAGGAATTTTATAGTATTTGCAAGAGAAAATACTGATTTGTCCATTTTTGTGGGTCTAAAAATGTTGTTGAAAATAGTAGTAGAGGGTCGTTTGATTATTTTTCAAGCTCATGATGCGGAGTATTTTAAGAATACAAGATATATTTTTGTAAAAGATAAACATTTAACGGGAGAAACACAGTTTTTTGAGTCTATATATTAGTGATTATAGTTCCAGATAACTCTAATTATTCTCATGAATTTATTAACACTGTTAAAGATCATAATGCTCCAGTAACATGCACCTTTAAGAATCACTACTGATTTTTTAAATAGAAATAGGTATTTAAGTGTTTCATCAAACAATTGAAAATATAATACTTTCATACTGAAAACCCCCAATGAATATACTTCTTGATTCCTCAGGAAAGTATACATTTTGATGTTTTATGGTCAAAAGCTCAAGGAATGTTGGAATTGTTTCTACTTTTGTATAAGCGATACCCTCTCCAAAAAAGTTGTTTACGACGATTTATATAGTAAAAGGAAACCGCTAAAAACATAGACAAATTTTTTATAAGAAATATCACCATATTTACCAGAAAAAAAAATACATAACTGTAAGATTTAGAACCTAAATACAAGGAACCTTCACAAAAATATTGATTTAAAAGACAACTATACTTAAAATACACACCTAAAGCTATTAACAACAGACTAAAAAGCATTATAACTTCTTTTAAGAAAAAAGAAGGAGAAATAAGTCAAAATTGATAAAAAATCATCGAAGAGCAAAAACAAAGAATCATAAAAAATGATATTAAATAACAATCTAAAAGAAATCAACACAGAATTTAAAGATATTATGGACAATTTTGATTCACTACATCCATGCACCAATAAATTAATGAATAAAATGTATTATTCCTAATTTTAACGACTTTTTTGTATTTAAAGGCCGATGGAGTGGAAAAAACTTCAAATATATCAGAACTTAATTTCCAAAAAACCCTACCAAAACATGTTAAAAGAAGAATGAGAGAAATCAAAGGATCAATAGGAAGAATCTACTTAAAAAACGAATACAGAAATAAAAAAGAAGAAGAAAGATTTCAAAACAAAGTTTTCAACGGACTAATGGAAATGATATCTAATAATGACCATATCTAATCAAACTAAAAAAAATAAAACAGCCACAGAACCAAAAAATCAAAATCAGTAAAGTATTTGACACGGCCAAAATTTTGTATTAATTCGTAATAATCATAGTATTTGCACTGATCGATTTACTAACAAGATTTCTGATTAAATAAATAAATAGAATGAAAAAAATGCTATATTATTGCTGTAATAAACGGTCTTGTTTTAATAGAAACCATATTATTAAGAATAATATAAAAGAAATGGAATAAATAGAATATAATGGAGTTTTCAATGTATTGACTGTGTAATAGCTGCTGAAAATGTGATTAAATCATATAATACATGTATTACGAATGATACAAAGATATTTTTCGTTTTTATGTAAGCAAACATGATGAATATTGAACCTAATCCCTGAAGAAGCAAGATAGAAATTATATTATGGTATGTGGGAAAATGTAGAAGTCCAAATATTAATAAAACAATTCCAGTTGAGATCACTATACTTAATTTTCTCTTTTTAGTAAATTTATAAAATAAAGATAAGAAAATTAAAAAGGGTATGATTTTTATTAACTCTTCACCAAAAATCTGGAAAGGATATATTATCCAAAATAATAATGAATTTAGTTCTCCAATTGCAGGATTTGCATGAATATTAAGATGTAAACCTAAAGTTAAAATTATAGCAATAGCAAATGTAAATAGAAAATCTGTAACTAATAAAATTATAATTAGCTTAATATCATTTTTTTGAAATTTTTTACATATTAAATTATAGTTCCAACTAGTTAGAATACCGAAAATAACAAATGGAATTAAGAAATATGATAAATTTCCAAGACGACCTCCGAATGTATGGGGTGAGAAAATTAATATCATGGGCATTATAACAGAAATTGCTAATAAAACCCATTTCCCAACATTTAACTTAGGATTATTCCTATAAAAAGGAAAATCTAACCCTTCTCTTTCAAATTTAAAAAAATCTATTTTGTCCATATCTTTCATATAATCACTTATTTTAACCTTTTATTCTTAGTATTATTTAAAATTATATACCTATTTTCTTGAGATAACTTAACATTTTTTCCACTTTCTTAACATTTTTTTAACATCACAGTAATGGAGTTTTTTAACATAGCAATACATAATTTAGTGTTAAATTCACTGTATCATAAATATATTGACTTGAAGATTGCTAAAAAGAGAAAATATCTGACTTTGTTAAATGGTTAAAAAAGAATTATTATCTAATATTTGATAAATAATTAAAAGATGATTTTCTTAAAAAGAGAGAATAACTCCTCATATGGGGGGTAATGGTAATCTTTGAATATCATATGATTATTTTAAAGGAGAATTTGTAGATAACAACTATTTGAAAGAATTTATGTATCAATTTTCTCAAATCATTAATTTATATAATCTTGGGAATTTTAGAGAAGTATATGAATTCATTTTGAGAAATCATCATGAATTCATTTTGAGAAATTACCATTTGATTTAGATGGTGATTGAGGTAGAACCAATTATCAGAGAATATTTTCCGATTAGATGAATTAGTTTTAGAATATGTAGCAATTCCAAAATAGATAGGGATTAGCTAGTATTGTATATAAAAACATGCCAAAACCAAATCAGAATAAAAGATAAACAATAAGAAATATTTAGTAATTTGTTTCAATAAAATTATGAAACATATGGTTGTTTAATTAATCTTTAACTAAAATATATGTATTATTTAATCAATTAAAAGTATGTCAAAAATAGCTACAGATAATGGTAACATATTAATTATTAAAAATATAATAATGATATTAGAGGATGGGACACGATTATTTTCAAGAAAAATTTGATTTGTTCAAATTTGATTTAATAATCTAATTTTTATTTAAATTTAAAATTTTAATTTAATAATCATTGTTTTATTAATTAAAACTAAAATTAAGAGATATGATAAATTTAAAATATTTTCATAGAACTTTAAAATAGCTAAAATTTAAAAATATATGTTGTGACCCAGCCTCATTAGGCAATATAAATAATAATGATATTAGGCAATATAAATAATAATGATATTAGGCAATATAAATAATAATGATATTAGGCAATATAAATAATATAAATAATAATGATATTAGGCAATATAAATAATAATGATATTAAATAATTAGAAAATTGAGATTATTCATAATAATTAGAATAATAAATATTTAATCAATAACAATGTTTTAGGAGATTTGATTATAATGGATTGGAGTAAACTTTTTTTAAAGATTTTTGGCACCAATAGCTTCAAATTTAAAGAGGTTCATATAGATCAAGAAGTTATTGATTCTATATTGTGGTATGCTCAAAGTTCAGATCCTAATGAATTCATAGCTCTTTTTGATGGTAAAATTGAGAAGGAAATTCTTCATATATTTGGTTTGATCTTTTTACCTGGTGAATCGTCTGGTGAAGGAGCTATTATGAATACAGGAATGCTTCCAACAATGACACATAATTGGGGTTCTGTTCATTCTCACCCTGGTCCAAGTGCTATGCCCTCTGAGACAGATTTATTCACTTTTGCAAGAATGGGTCTATTTCATATGATAATTTGTAGGCCATATGAAGAAGAGAATATAATGTCTTATAATCGTTATGGGGAATCTGCTGATTTTCAGATAATTCCATAGCTTAAAATTTCATAATCCAACTTTTTTTAATTTAGAATGACTATTTCATCTAAAATTCTTTGGACTATAATACTTCTCGTGAATTATCTAACATTCGATCATTAAAATTGAGTTTGGAAAAAAGCTCTAAAAACCTTTAAAAACATGAATAAA
This sequence comes from Methanobrevibacter cuticularis, assembly GCF_001639285.1. Classification (GTDB taxonomy): domain Archaea; phylum Methanobacteriota; class Methanobacteria; order Methanobacteriales; family Methanobacteriaceae; genus Methanobaculum; species Methanobaculum cuticulare. Next base: position 22,063 of record NZ_LWMW01000096.1, read on the forward strand.
TACTTACAAACTGGAAAAAATATTTTCTATTATTATTTTGTCCATGTCAAAAAAGTTTGGAAAAATACTATAATTTTTTTATTTAGAGTTAAAAGGTGTAGAAAATTCTTTAGACTAAACTTTTTTTAACTAGGATTAATCTCCATATTCTATCTAATGATTAAAGTTCTAAAACGATGATTAGCACTGTTGTTTATTTCAAGTTAGAAAGAATCTATGCACAATTTGATCATCAATCGAAAGAGTTCAATGAATATGGTAGTGGACGAAATATTTAATAATGATTAAGTATATATTGTCAAGACAATTTAATTTTGAGTTGTTAAGATTTTGTATAATATTTGTATAATTTTTTGTCTGCATCTTTTTTAGTAAAATTCCAATTTATTTTGACTTTATTTTTATTTCTTTTTTCACACCAAGCTTTAGTTTCTTTGATTAATGTATTTTTATCTTTTATTCTTCTTCCCGTGCATTATATATCCATGACATTAATTTCAATTTCAGCAATATTAAGCCAACTGGCATGTTTCGGAGTATAATAAAATTTAACTTTACTAATCAATTCAACAGCTTCTTTGAATTCAAAATTTTCAAGAATAGAAGTGTAAGTATGAGTATTCAAGTTGTCCATTATTATTCTTAGTTTTTTAGCTTTGGGAAACACATTTTTTACTAGATGTTTATAGTCATTATTGAAAAATTTATCATTTTATAAAATTATAATATTCAATTTTTTATCTTTAAATTCAATTTAAACAATTTTTAAGAGAAATAAAAATATTAATAATTTACAAACATTACCATCATTACTATAATATACATTGCAAAATCTTTTTTAGTTCGTCTTTCTGTAACCATTATGTCTCTTTTACCTCCATTAAAGTCAACAGCCACGAAAATATTCGCAGTACTATTTCTTTTATAAGAATAATCATATTTTTCAGATATTCCAGGATGCATTGGGATTTTAACTCTTAAATCACTTATTAAAGGTTTATGTTTTCCATCAAAACAAATTATGGGATATTTTGGATCATAATCTTCAGAATATAGTCTTAAAATTGTATACATTCTTTTTCGATATTCATTATCAATTTTTTCGATACACCACATTTTTTTCAACCAAGGTTTAGTTGAGCTTTTTTTAAAATGATTCTGACAGTTTCACGAGTTATTGATTCAAAACCTTCTTTTTCACGAAGAGTTTCAGCCAAAAGCCTAATACTCCACCTTTTATATCCTTCCGGAGGATCAGTACATGCTAACGCTATTATTTCCGTTTCTTTTTCAATATCATATTTCTTTGGTTGACCAGAACGGGCCTTATCATAAATAGCATGATCCCTACCACCTTCAAGATACCTTTTTTTAATATTTGTAACAGTATTAGGACTAATATCTAACATTTTAGCAATCACAACACTCTTCACACCTTTATCAAGCAACAAAAGCACATATGCTCTTTTCTCTTCCTTTGATTTTTTAACAAAATCATTCAAAAAACATTTATCATCTTCACCAAGTTTAAAACCTTTATTTATCATAATATACATTAAACTCAATACTATATAAAATCATCATAAACTTTAAATTGTCATGATAATATATTGTTTTATGGTAGGTAGGAGTAAAATTGAAGTTAAAGATCATTTGAGTCTTAAGGAGATTTTAGCTGAAATTAAAAATCGAAAAGTTGATTATGACTTAACTGAAAGGTTAATTTTCATGTCAGATATATTAAAAGGTTTTAGTGTTCCTAAAGCTTCTAAAAATATTGGTATTGCACATTCAACAAGTTATGAATGGTTGAAAATGTGGAATTTGGAAGGGATAGAAGGTTTATATCCAAAACATGATGGTGGAAGACCACCAAAACTTTCAAAAGAAGATTTGGAAAAATTAGACAAAATATTAGAAAAAACACCTAATTTAACTAATGATATAGCTTCAGATATAATAAAACATGAATTCGATGTAGAATTTTCATATAGAAATATATCAAGAATACTTAGAAAGTTGAAATACACTTATACAAAGCCATACATGATTTATGCAAAAATGCCTGAATATGCGGAAGAGCAGCTTAAAAAAAACTTCAAAAGTTAATTTAAATAATAATATTATTGGATTTGATTATGCATCTCGTTTTGATAATCATCATTTTTCAGGAAAAACTTGGCATAAAATAGGGACAAAAAAAACGTCATTATAAAAACATTAGGCAAACGCAAATCAGTAAATGTCATTGGTTTTCAACCATTAAATGGTGTTCCAGATTTAAGCTTTCATGAAAGAACTAATAGAGCAACATTTTCACTACACCAATTTGATATTAGAATACATAATATTAACAATGCAAAAATTGCTAAAAATCTCTATGAATTTGTTAATTGTGATCAATTAAATCATGAATTTATTAAAGGAGAATTAAAGAAGAATATTCCAGATAATAATGAATTAAATGAAAAGGTTATTGCTGCTACAAATAAGAAATACAAGAATTCAACTGCTTTAGATAAAATATTAAAACGAATATTTAGCTCAATTAATATTAAAACCAAAAAAATTGTTGAAATCCAAGAACAAATAATATATAAATGGATGGAAGAAAATCCAGAAATAAATGGAGAGTTAAAAAAAGAAAAAAGAATTGGTATTGTTTTAGACGATTATTCTGCCCACAAATCTCATTTAGCACGAAATGTTGCAAAATTTTTAAACATTAAATTATTATTTTTACCAACTCACTCACCTAAATTCAACCCCATTGAACAAGTATGGGGAGCTATGAAGAAAAAAATCTCTTCAACTGATTTCAAATCTATTGAAGAGCTATTAAAAAAAGTTAAATACTATTATTCCAAATACCTTAAAGAAAAATCTTTCACAAACAAATGGATTAAAAAATTTCTTTCGAAAAGTTAAGTCCAGTACTCAATGCTGTCAATTTAAGAAAATTTTCTTTAAAATTTCAATATTTTTAATTAATTTTTTATAATTTATATTTAAATGGAATGTTGCATTCATTAGAATATTAAAGTAATAATTCTTTAAGTTGACAGCATTGGTCCAGTACTATAGCATAGTCCAGTACTATTAGTATAGTCCAGTACTATTAGTATAAAATTAGTAAAAATATAATGTATACAAATAATTAACAAAATATTAAATACTAGTAATTATAAATGTGTATTGTTATATACTTAATTATTCGTATACATTATATTATAAAATTATATGTAGAAAATATATTAAGGTATATAACATTCCATAAAAAATTAAAGGAGGTGAAAAAATGATAAAAAAGAAAAATAACTTGCCTAAAAAGCTTTTAGTTTCTACCATAATATTAACATTAATTTTCATTGCTTTATCATCAGCAAACGCAGCAGAACATAATATAACTAACACTACAAGTGGTGGTTTAAATAAAACTGTATCAGATGCAAATGATGGAGACAGAATAAATTTAGGCACTGGAATATACACCAATAATGTAACTAGCATAATAATAGACAAAAACCTGACAATAGTAGGAAAAAATAAAGAAGCTACAATAATAAATGCTCAGCAATTAGAAAGAATATTCGATATAACAAGCACGGGAAGCCTAACACTAATAAATATCACACTAACCAATGGAAATGCTGACAATGGGGGAACCATGTACAATGAGGGTGGAAAAGTAGCAGTGCAAAATTGTATATTTACTAATAATTCAGTCAGGCACTATGGTGGAGCAATCTACAATGATGGTGGCACTACAAGTGTTATCGGTTCGATATTTAATAATAATAACGCCATATCTGGAGGTGGAGCAATCGCTACTTCTTATGACATTGGTACGATAATTATTGATAATTCTACATTCAGTAACAATCAAGGTAACCCCGGTGGAGCGATTTATAATACTGATGACAATACCTTAACTATTAACAATTCTATATTCACTAATAATATAGCAAATTCAGAAGGCGGAGCAATCCTCAACTATGCCGATTCTATGACGATTACCAATTCATTATTCATTAATAACACAGCTGAATATTCTGGGGGAGCAATCCAAAACTTCGGAGGTATTAATATAAATATTACTAATTCAACATTCACTAACAATAATATCTTGACCGATGATTTTGATGGTGGAGGTGGAGCAATCTCTAATTACTACAATGAAAATGTGAATATTCTTGATTCAACGTTCAATAGCAACACAGCCAATAGTCGTGGTGGTGCTATCTATAATGTCGGTGTTGAAAATATAAATATTACTAATTCTAACTTCACTAAAAACACAGCTAATGATACTGGTGCTATCTATAATGAAGATGTAATAAACATGAATATTATTGGTTGCAATATTATAAACAATTCACAAGGAATTTATATAAATTCTGATTCAGAAAACATTACTATTAATTACAATAGAATCTTCAACAACACAGAATATGACCTAAATAATAATGCTATTGATACCAATGCCGATTATAATTGGTGGGGTTCAAACAACCCAGAAATAAACAAGATTATCGGAATCACTCTTAATAATCACTTTGTTATGAATGTCACAAATCTAACATCCTTAGATTCCAATGGTACTGTAATATTCCAGTATAGTTTTAAATTAAATACTGGTGAAACTGCAGATAATAACTTATTACCATATTTCCTAACAAATGTCTACACAAATATTGCTAGTGGAGCTATTGAATCATTTGATGCTAGGTTTGATAAAACTTTCAATATTACTTTAGATAAAAGTGGAAATGTCACTTATACTTTTATAACTGACAATGAAGTGCAAAATCTTGAAGGAACTGTAACTTTACCACCAACACCACCAGTGCCAACGATTCCACCTAAACCACCAGAACCTACACCAACTCCAGAACCAAATAATAATGGAACAAGTAACAATCCAACAGCTCAAGCAAGTATGAAATCAACAGGTTTGCCAATAAATCTACTACTCATATTATTATCTGTACTTGGTTTTAGTTTTTACCGTAAACAATAAAAATTTACTTTTTCTTTTTTTTTTTTACATTAATTGATTTCAATCTAATTTTTCTTTTTTTTACATTAATTGATTTCAATCTAATTTTTCTTGACTTTATTGTACACGTTTTATAAAATGTGAAGTTTCGTGGTCATAAGTCTTATTTTCGTTTAATTTCACATATAATGACATAAGATATTTGTTTAATGTTTTATTAAATTATGTTGGTGTTTTTTTTATTGCTTTAGTGAAGTTTGATATGTCAAACCAAATAGATTCTTCATAATCAGTTTGATGATATTCCAAGTGAAGATATTCCTCGCTTTTTGATTGATTTTTCTGATGAATTTTTTGTTGAAAAATTTGTTGATAATGGAGAAAAACCTATTTATCCTAAAAAATTTTTTAAATATCTTCATTTATGATGAGATTAATTGTGTTAGCTCAACTGAAATTTTAGCTGATTTAGTTAAATATCATCAGTTTTATCTGTTTATAGCTAATAATTTAACACATTCAGCATGAACGCTACGTAGATTTAAAAAATGAGTATATTTTTAAAAATTTCAATTGCAAAAAACTCAAAATTTTAAAAAATAAAAAATAAAGTAATATACACTCTATTTAGAGTTAAAATTTGTATAAAATTCTTTAGACTAACCTTTTTTTGATTGGGACCAATCCTTATATTCTATCTAATGACATATCTCACTAATAACTAATATGGCTGAATATTTATTAGGATCAATCTTTAATTCTATCTAACGAAAAAAGCTTTAATCCAACGTGTAATATTGTTGCTTATTTTAGCTACATTTTTGTCTTACCTAAATGGTTTGTTATTGATATATTCTATAAAACTAGATTTGAGTCTAAAAAAATATAGAAGTTTTTACAGAAAAATTAAATAGTGTTAAATAGTAGTTACTAGAAATTATATAATGTTATATAAAGTAATTTTAAATTTATGATAGTATGAAATTTTATATAACAAACATGATAGTATATTATAATACCAAATATGATAGTATATTATAATACCAAATATGATAGTATATTATAATACCAAATATTATAGTATATTATAACAATTCTATAAAAAATATAATATGGATTTAAAAATATGGTTAAAAAGAATATGATGAATAAAAAACTTTTAATTCCATGCATGCTATTGATACTATTCTTCATTGCTTTATCAGGAATAAATGCAGCAGATGTGCATATGAATTCAACTAATAATACAATAGCTAATGCTACTGAAAATGGAACAAGTAATGGTGATATAATATATTTAGCCGAGGGAACATACAATAACTCTCATTTAAATGGCACTAATGGCATAATAATAAATAAAAACCTAACAATAATAGGCAAAGGTGCAGACAAAACGATAATAGATGCACAAAACTTAGGAAGAATATTCAACGTAACAAGTACAGGATGGTTAACATTAATAAACATCACATTAACCAATGGAAACGCTACAGATGGTGGAGCTATATATAATAGCGGAACAATCACAATAAACAACAGTATCTTAACCAATAATAAAGCACTTAATGGTGGAGCAATTTACAATTACAATAATGATCATGGTGCTAATATAAGTATTACTAACTCCAACTTAACAAATAATCGCGGAAGTTTTTCTGGTGGGGGTGCTATTTTCAACTTTGACAAAATAGCTCGTATTAGTATAAATAATTCTAATTTCGTAAATAATAGTGGAGAAAATGGAGGCGCTATCCTCATTTTCAACTATGAGGGTGCTCATATAATTATTAATAATTCTAACTTCATAAATAATACAGTAAGTAGTTTAGGTGGAGCGATTCACAGAAATGGTGGTATTAATAGTGATACTTACATGATTATTAATAACTGTAAATTCGAAAATAATACAGGCCCTTATGGTGGTGGAGCCATATCTAATTCTGCTAATAATATGATTGTTACCAACTCTAATTTCACAAATAACATAGCGAATATGGGGGGTGGAGGCATATCTAATAATGCCAATAATGTCACCATTAGCAACTCTAGTTTCATTAATAATATGGCAACATTCGGAGGAGCTGTAGCTAATTCTGCCAATAATGTGATTGTTAATAACTCTAATTTCACAAATAACAGAGCTGAATATGGTGGTGCTATCTACAATAATGGATTTAGTATGATAATTAGCAATTCCCTCTTCAACAATAATGCCGCTCAAGATAGTAATGGTGGGGCAATACTCAATTGGGGAGATAATACAACTATTACTAACTCTAATTTCATAAATAACGTAGCTATTAGTCGTGGTGGTGCTATAAGCAATTATGGTACTAACTTGACTATTAGAAGCTCTAAGTTCACAAACAATACGGCTAGTTATGGTGGTGCCGTATATAATGATAACATTAATATGGTTATTATGAACTCTGAATTTAAAAGCAACATAGCTAATAGTAATGGTGGGGCAATACTCAATTGGGGAGATAATATAACTATTACTAACTCTAATTTCACAAATAACAGAGCTGAATATGGTGGTGCTATCACTAATGGAGGTAGTAATATATCTATTCTTGGTTGTAACATTATAAATAATTCCCAAGGAATCTATATAAATTCTTCATCAAATAATACAACAATCAATTACAATAGAATCTTCAACAACACAGAATATGACCTAAATAATAATGCTATTGATACCAATGCCGATTATAATTGGTGGGGTTCAAACAACCCAGAAATAAACAAGATTATCGGAATCACTCTTAATAATCACTTTGTTATGAATGTCACAAATCTAACATCCTTAGATTCCAATGGTACTGTAATGTTCCAGTATAGTTTTAAATTAAATACTGGTGAAACTGCAGATAATAACTTATTACCATATTTCCTAACAAATGTCTACACAAATATTGCTAGTGGAGCTATTGAATCATTTGATGCTAGGTTTGATAAAACTTTCAATATTACTTTAGATAAAAGTGGAAATGTCACTTATACTTTTATAACTGACAATGAAGTGCAAAATCTTGAAGGAACTGTAACTTTACCACCAACACCACCAATACCACCAGTGCCAACGATTCCACCTAAACCACCAGAACCTACACCAACTCCAGAACCAAATAATAATGGAACAAGTAACAATCCAACAGCTCAAGCAAGTATGAAATCAACAGGTTTGCCAACAAACTTAATATTTTTACTAGTAATATCTGTAATTGGTTTTGTTTATTACCGTAAACAATAAAAAAAATTTAAACTTTTTTTCTTTTTTATATTAATATGATTCTTAGACATACTTTTTTTGATTTATTATTACTTTTTCTTACATTTATAATAACTATTTATTAAGAAAATTTAGGGTTTTATAATTATAGTTTAAATCGAAAAGTTTAAAAGTAATGTGAAACAAATTTTTTCATGGTAAATAAGATACAAAAAGAAGTTAAAATCTGTATTAAGAAATATTGTTTGAATAAAATTATTAGTAGGCATCAGTAAGAAGCTGATGTTTTAAAAAAATTGATTTTTATCCGATTTTTGTATAATAAAAAAACTGTTGATGAAGCAGTAGAATTGATGGAAATTTCATTATCTACTGGGCATAGATGGTTAGATGAGTGGAATGAGGGAGGATATGAAAATTTATATCCAAAATACAAGAATGGTGGGAGAAAAGCTAAATTAACTGAAGAAGAGTTTAAAAAACTAGATGAAATAATGATCAATGAAAGTTTCTTGAGCACTCGTAAAATTC
>NZ_LWMW01000097.1 GCF_001639285.1 Methanobrevibacter cuticularis
AATTATAATCTTCACCATTTAAAGTACCATTAATGATAAAATCAGGTAAATTCTCAACACCAGTATTATCAAGAGTAGTATTCAATACTAACAGATAAAATCTAAGCTTATCACCAAAATGAACATCGTCTAAACTACTAGAGTTAGTAATATTCAAAATATAATGATTAATAGTATCAATACCCACAATTTTACCAGTTATATCGTTAGCTCCCCACCAATTAAGATTCGCATCTATACCACTAGTCATAGTTGGAATACTCAAACCAGTACCAGCTAAAACACGATTATAATTGACAGTAACATTATCCACAGAACTAAGACCAGTACCAAAAACAATACCAATACCACCAGTTCCTAAAGTTCCAGCAAAAATATTATTACCAGAAACAAAAATATCACTCAAATCAGCAGAATTAAGATTAACAAACCCAATACCAATACCAGTAGCATTAGTAGCATTAATAGTATTATTCACTACAGACAAACCACTAAAATCAGCATTATTACAGATAACATACATACCATAAGACACACCCCTAATATTGTTATTAGTGAACCTAATAGTATTGTTGCTGGTGTATGTCTCCAGAACAACACCGGATACAGATGTTCCTGTGATGTTGTTGTTGGTGATGGTTATGTTGTTGTTGCTGGTGTATGCATTCAGAACAACACCGTAGTTTGATGTTCCTGTGATGTTGTTGTTGGTGATGGTTATGTTGTTGTTGCTGGTTTCTGCACGAATATAAACACCGTATGTTCCTGTGATGTTGTTGTTGGTGATGGTTATGGTGTGGTTACTATTGTTGTATGCATTCAGAGAAACACCGTGTCCGGATGCTCCTGTGATGTTGTTGTTGGTGATGGTTATGGTGTGGTTACTATTGTTGTATGCATCCATAACAACACCGTATCCGGATGCTCCTGTGATGTTGTTGTTGGTGATGGTTATGGTGTGGTTACTATTGTTGTATGCATCCAGAGCAACACCGTGTCCGGATGCTCCTGTGATGTTGTTGTTGGTGATGGTTATGTTGTTGTTACTATTGTTGTATGCACGAAGAGAAACACCGTATGTTCCTGTGATGTTGTTGTTGGTGATGGTTATGGTGTTGTTACTATTGGTATATGCATCTATAATAACACCCTGTGATGATGTTCCTGTGATGTTGTTGTTTTCGAAAATTAGAGTATTATTACAAGATGTAACATTGAAACGCACGCCCATCGAGTTAGTTGTACCGTTACCTAAGATATTGTTACCTTTAACTGTAATTTTAACAACTGAGCCATCTGTGGCGTTTACATATACAACACCATACGTAGTGTTGTTTACATTAGAAATTATAGTATTATTTTCCAATAATACACCAGTTAAAGAGTTACCAGATAAATGGATACTTCTATCGATTGTACTTATATTACATCCAATAACTGATAAATTACTTGTATTTGAATTAATTGCTGTGTTATATCCGCTCATATTCAAATTAACTATCTTTACATTCGGTGCTGTGATATTAAATAGTGTACCAGTATTGGGACCTTTTATGTTCACTTGGCCGTTTGAGGATATGTTAACGCTTCTTGAAACATTTAAACCAGTAATAGTGTTATAATCTCCTGCATCAAAAACAACCTCATTATCAGTCGCGGTTGTATTACTGAGAAAATCTTGAATCTCATCATTACTAGAAGAACTATTAAAGTTTGCAGCACTAACACCAGATAAAAGTGCAAAAAAGCACAAAAAAACAAAACTTACAAGCACTAAGTTCTTTAAACGAGTTCCACTAGTAAAAGAGCTATTCGTTTCAAACTTATCAGCTATTGTATTTTTATTTTTCATTATCATATTTTTTTCACCTCCAAAATGAAAATTATTCTTTTTTAAAATTTTGATTAATGGATTATGAAACATAGAAATTATAGACCTATATGTCAAATAACTATCATAAAAGACAACGCTCAGATTAATTATAGATGATTATATTATTATTACCAGAACTATGACCATTTTTTTATCTATCAAAAACCCATTAATCAGAGAAAAATTCCAAAAAAAAGAAATTTAGTTAATCAATATAATACTAATAGAACATTTCTCTCATCAATAAGCCCCAAAAAAATAATAAAACGATATACATAATTAATTCACCAATTATCATCATCATGTAATTATACTTCAATACTAAACATTACACCAATATATATATATATATATATATACCATTCAAATCATGAATAGCTATTCTAACTTACATAAATATTATATAAATAATTAATACTATATATAATTAACCATTATAAAAATACGAACTATTTATAATAAAAATAATTGACTATTATAAAAATACGAACTATTTATAATAAAAACCTAATAAAAAATAGTATCTATACAATAATATCAAAATCAAAATAACAAATTATAATAACATACCAATAATATATAATATCCATATATAAAAAATAAAAATAAATAAAATTTAAAACAATAGCTATCAACAATAAAATATAAAAATTATAATAATAATTCAATCAAAAGAACAGATAACAAAAAAACAGCAAAACAAACCTATTAACCAAAATACAAGTAATCAACTAAAAAAAATAAAGAAACTAAACTCAAAAACACTTGTCATGAAATATATCACCACACAAAAACATCCAATACAAAAATCCAAACATGATTTCTACAAAGCCGAAATTTTAAAGAAAATTTTCTTAAATTGACAGCATTGGAGTCGTCCTCTTTTTTAAATAAATCTTTTATATTTTTTCTCATTATATAATAGCTATTTTAAAGTCATTTTGTTTTTTTACATTAATAAAAATATTCTAATATTTTTAAGAAGTATATATTTGAAGAAATTATTAAGGAGTATTTTTTAACAAATATTGAGAAATACATATTTAAAGAAATATTTAATTATTATAAAAAAATAAATAATACTTATATTTTATTAATCTTAGAAGAATAGATCTAAATTTCTATTAATTTTTATTATTAATTATTAAAATATAATTTTGGTAAATCATTAAATGATAATTATTTTTACTATTAATTATGTCATATTAGGGTGTTTAAATGAGTGAAAACATTGATAAAATCATCAACGAATTACATATCTATGAAAAAAAGCTATTAAAATCAGTGGAAACTAATGAAAACAAAAATCCTGAAGAAATAGCTAAGGAAGCAAGGATGGATGTTAAATCAGTTATGAGTGCGGCTGGATCTTTGGCTTCTAAAAAAATCATTCAGGTTAATAAAATTGTGGATGATACAGTTAGTTTAACTAAAGATGGAGAAAGATATGCTAAGGGAGGTCTTCCAGAGAGAAAAGTTCTATCTGCACTTTTTACTCAAAAAAAAATCCCTATGAAAGATTTAGCTATTAAATCAGGAATCGATAATAAAGATACTAAAATAGCTATTGGATGGCTAGTTAGAAAAAAATGGGCTAAAATTGATAAAGGAACTATAAATCTCACTGAATTTGGAGAAAAATCTGTAAATAAAGAAGGAAATGATGAGAAGCTATTAGAACTTTTATTACAGAAGGGTAGAATAAAAACAAATGATTTAGATGATGATTTACTAAAGGGGTTAGATAACTTAACTAATAGAAAGAATTTAATTGAAATTAACAATAAAACACTACATAAATTTAAAATTCTAGATAATGGCCTAGCTATTCTTGAAAAAGGCTTTGATATTAAAGAAGAAGTTACTCAACTTACATCTAAGCAATTGAAGGATGGTAGTTGGAAAAATCTAAAATATCGACCTTATGATATAAATGCTGAATACCCAGAATTTTTCCCAGGGAAAGGACACCCATTAAGAAAAATAATTGAAGAAGTTAGGGAAGTATTTTTAAACTTAGGATTTACAGAATCCAATGGTCCTATATTAGAATCTGCTTTTTGGAATTTTGATTCTCTTTTCCAACCACAGGATCATGCTGCTCGTGAAATGCAGGATACTTTTTATATTAAGAATCCAAATAATTCCAATCTTCCTGAAAAAGATTTAGTTGAAAAAATAGCTAATACTCATGAAAATGGAGGAAATACCAATTCTGAAGGGTGGAATTATAAGTGGAGTGAAGAAATTGCGAAACAGTCAGTTCTTAGGACTCATACCACTGGAATTTCAACAAGATTTTTAAAGGATAATAAACCTCCGCTAAAGATGTTTTCGGTGGGTAGAGTATTCCGCCGTGAAACTATAACATATAAACATTTGCCTGAATTTCATCAAGTTGAAGGTATTGTAGCTGCTGAAGATATCAATTATCAAAATCTTCTTGGAGTTTTGAAAGAATTTTATAAAAAATTAGGATTTGAAGTAAGATTTAGACCTGCTTATTTCCCATATACTTATCTTTCAACTGAATGTGAAGTATATTTGGAAGAAAAAGAAAGTTGGATAGAACTTGGAGGTTCTGGGATGTTTAGACCTGAGGTATTGGAACCATTAGGAGTGAATGTCCCGGTTTTAGCTTTTGGTCTTGGAATTGAAAGATTAGCTATGATTCGTTATGATATCAGTGATATAAGAATGTTGTATAAAAGCGATATCAAATGGTTAAGGGATATACCTATTTCTAATGGTATAAAATTGGATTAAACATTTATACATTATATTAATGGAATATGAAACATTTTAATGATATAAATGTAGATTAAATATATGTGTTTGATTTGTTTGGTTGTTTTATTGGATATATGTGTTTGATTTGATTGGATGTATATGTGTTTGATTTGATTGGGTGTATATGTGTTTGATTTGATTGGATGTATATGTGTTTGATTTGTTTGGTTGTTTTATTGGACAATATTAGGTTTATTTGTTCTATTAGACATTTGAGTAGTATAAATTGATTGGATATTGAATAAAGATTGAGTAGGCAATAGAATCATCCAATTAGTTTATAATATTCTCCATCTTTTTTATTTATATGTTTTAATATATTTTTATTTTCAAGAGACAATATTATATGATACATTCTAAAATTACTTAATTTTAAATCTCCATAGAGAAGATGTCCTTCTAAAATATATTTTGAAACAATGTTGTTCTCATCCACTAAATTTTTTATTACTTCAAGGGAATTTTGTTCTTTAACATCGAGTTCTGCCCTTATGACTTCTTTCCTAGAATCAACAGCAGTTATTTCTTTTTCAAAATTACCTAATTTCACTCTTTTGTTATCATATTTTATAAGATTTTTATCAGCTAACTCATTTAAGATTTCTTTTAATTCATGCTCATAGATTCCAAGTTCCATTTTAATAATGTTTTCAGGAATTCCTTCATCATATTCTAAATTGAATATTTTTATTTGATTAAAGACAATTTCTTCTTTTTTGGTAATTGTTATCATTATTTTCCCTATTTTAGTGATTAGTAGTTATTTTTTCATTCTTTTGGAATCAGGAGGTTTGCAGCTACTAACCTACAGATATCTGTTTTTGTAATTACTCCTTTAGGTTTTCCAGCATCCATAGCTAAAAGACCAGAAACATCAGCTCTTAGCATTAAATTAGCAGCATTTTTTAGTTCTTCATTTGCATTTATAGTTACAATATCTTCAGTCATTATATTAGTTACTGTTTGGTTGTTATTATTTTTATCAACATCACTCAATTGATTTAATACGCCGATTAAATCACTATAAGTAATAACTCCTTTAGGAGATCCTTCGTTTCCTATTACAAACAGCCTTCTAACTCCATTTTTATACATTTTTTCAAAAGCTTCTATAGGGCTTGTATCTTCAGTTATTGATATGATTTCTTGATTCATAACATCTTTGATTTTCATAATTTCACTTTCCATTTATTACCTTCTGTACATATCTTCCTTCTGTACATATCTTTTTAATTTAGCTATTATTTCTTTTAAGATATATTAACTTGAAACTTATTGTAATTCTTATATAATATCTATATAATGTAGTAATATATCTAATTTTTCATCTTTAATTTTTCATCTTTTAAATTTATTATACATAATTTCACTAATCAATTTTTTATCAATCTAATTTACACCAGTCTAACTCAGCAATCAATTTCTCAGTCTAATAATAAATAATAGGTATTGAATCTAATTGATTTAATTTTTTAGAGACTATTATTCTATTCTAGGATTAATACTTTTTATTAATGATACAACAATTGTGATAAAAAATTTATCTAATTTTGGTAAAATAGTTTCTATAAACATTAATGGGAACAACATTTAAATAGTATTAATTCAGTATAAATAAATATTATGTTGAATACAATATTCTAGAATATTAGTTATATTGAGTTTTAGATATAATTTTTAATTATGAATTTAAATTTAAATTTTATTTGAAAATTAGATATTTTCTTGGTGATATTTGTAAGTTGTTTGAAAATTAGATATTTTCTTGGTGATATTTGTAAGTTGTTTGAAAATTAGATATTTTCTTGGTGATATTTGTAAGTTGTTTGAAAATTAGATTATTTCGTGGTAATGTTTGTAAGTTGTTTGAAAATTAGATATTTCTTGGTAATATTTGTAAGTTATTTGAAAATTAGATATTCATAATAATATTTATATAATATAAAGTACTACCATAAATGGGGTGAAAAATATTACATTTAAATTTATTACATGAAATTAAAATTTTTAATTGAACATTGAAATTTAATAATGATAATTTTTTGTATTTAAATGATTTTAAAATCCGAATAAAAAAAAGTTTAATAAAAAACTAGTTTTTATTATAAATATTTGATAAATTTTAAATTAAAAATCATAACTATTTTAAATATTATCTTAATTAAATATTCTTTTTATTAAAATTTAATTTTTGTGTGTTTTAATGTTATTATATATTTTCAAAAGGTCCCACAATTATAAAGAAGGTTTAAAAATATGATGAGAATAAGTATGTCTCTACCAACAAAGTTGTTAGCAGATTTTGATAGAGTTTTAAAAGATAGAGGATATCAATCCAGATCAAAAGGAATCCGTGATGCTTTGAAAGATTACATCGTCCGTTATCAATGGATGAATGAAATGGAAGGAGCAAGAATCGGTATCATAACTGTAATCTACGATCACCATTACAATGGAGTAATGGAAAATTTAGCAAATATTCAACATGAGTATAGAAAAGAGATCAATGCAAGTATGCACATACACATGACTTCTAAATATTGTATGGAAGTTATTGTGGTCAATGGTGATGTTAGTGGAATAAGGGAACTAACTGAAAAAATGATGCGACTTAAAGGTGTTGATCATGTTAAACTCACCAGTACTGCTAATGGAGAAGCTTTTGATCCAGATCAAGACTAATAATCTAAATTAATTGTCTAAATACATTTAATTAAGGAAATACATTTTAAAATCCATGTTTTATTCATAGGATTTTTATTCATATTAACTTTAGTATTTTTTCATTTTTCATAGCTTATTGAAACTATCATTTTTTCCAACTTGGTTTCATTTTTATAGCTATTGAAAATATTTTTCCCATTTTTTCTTATTTTTAAATTTATATTTAAATTAATATACTTTATAAAAATCTTATTTTTATTAAATATTTTTATTAAATAATTATTTATTATAGTTCTGCAAAAGTACAATTATATTCATATAATTCAATTAAAAGATTTTTTAATTAATTAATTTATCTAATTTTATTATATTTAAGATGTATTTTAAAGGTGTTTAAATTATGCAGCTACGAAAATGGACCTATATTAGCCCTTATCATTCTAATTTAATAAAAGATACTAATAGGCTAGCTGTTTTTCACGAAGGAATAAAAGATTATTATTATAATATTAAAAAGGAAAATCTTGGGTATACCAAAAATCAAAATAAGAAATCAAAATCATATTCAAAAAAGTTAGATAATATAGTATATGATCTTGGTACAGGAAGCGGTATTTTAGCGTATTTTGCATCTAAATATTTTAAATCAGTGATAGCTATTGATAAAGATTCTAAAATAATTGAATGTGCAAAAAAATCTTTTGTTGACATAAAAAATATAACTTTCATATCTCAAGATGCTTTAAAATATGAATTTAAGAAAAAAGCTGATTTAGTAATATGTGAAATGTTGGATACAGCTTTAATCGAGGAAGAAGAGGTTTTAGTTTTAAATCGCTTGCAAGATTACATTAAAGAAGATGGAAAAGTAATTCCTCAGGGAATAATAAACATAGCTGAACCAGTTCATATGGAAAATGATAAAATTCATTATGAAGATGTAGAACATGGTTCTAATTTTGATAAAGATGATAATGATTGTGATGATGTAGAACATGGTTCTAATTTTGATAAATATGTTAATGATTTTGATAATATAAAATATAAACTTGATGATAATAAAAATGATAATTATCATGTTCTAGGGAAATCTGTTGAATTTAGCTCATTTGATTTTTTAGATTACATCAATCCAAATTTCAAAACTGTAATTAATTTTAAAATAGATAATTTTTCAGAGAAAAATGAGAATAAATATGAAAAATTCATAAATGGAATTAAAATTACTACTTTTACAAAGATTAATGAAGATATCATTTGTGGCCCCACTCCTATGTTGAATCCTCCTTTATTTATTCCATTAGAAACACATAAAAATATGGAATTAATTAATAAAGATGAAATTTCAATTGAGCTTCAATATATAATGGGTGGAGGATTAGAAACAATTAAAGCTAAAATAATATAAATAAGTTGATATAGAGTATTAATATTAAAAATTAGACTATTGATCTTATCATATTTGAATATGTATTTGTATTAATTAAGAAGAAATAATTAAATTATTATGTTTATTAGAAATAATTAAATTATTATGTTTATTAGAAATAATTAAATTATTATGTTTGTTAGAAATAATTAAATTATTATGTTTGTTAGAAATAATTAAATTATTATATAGAATTTGGTGATAAAATTTCATTGAAATTAGAATTAAAAAAGTTCTTAAAGGATTATGAAAAATTAGTTATTTTTGGAATTGGAAATTCATTAAAGGGGGATGATGGGTTAGGATCTTATTTTGTTAATATTCTTAAAAATAATCTAAAATTAAAATTAGATGCTGAAAAAAATGAGAATGATGAAAGCATTATTCTTATTGATGCTGGTTTGGCTCCTGAAAATTTCACAGGGGAAATAAAAAGAGAAAATCCTAGTCATATATTGATTATTGATGCAGCTCTAATGGATCTAGCTCCAGGAACAATAAAAGTTATAGAAAAAGAAGAAATAGCTGATGTAAATATCTCTACTCATTCAATGTCTTTATCATATTTAATAAAATATTTAGAAATATATCATACATTCCATATATTATTCATAGGAATTCAACCTTTAAGTATGGAATTGGGAGAAGAATTATCTCCTAAAATCCTAGAGAGTGTAAATTATCTAAAAAATCTTGTTGTTTCAGAGTTGTGTTAGCTTGTTTATTAGTTTAGTGATATTATGAAGATTTTATTCATTGGAGCGAGATTATTTGATGATGTTGCTTTTTATCTAGAGGAAAAAGGCATCGAAAGTATAGTAACTGAATCAAATCCAAACTCTCCTAATCTAGAACTTGCAGACAAGTCATATATAGTTCCTAGAGGAATGCAAAAGCCTATTGAAATAGCTATTAAAGAAAAAGTTGATGGTGTTATTTCACTTATTGGAATAGATGATCCTTTAATGGATGTAGCTATTGCAAAGGAAAAATTGGAAGCGGAACATGGGATTCCGTTAATAGCTTCAAATACTCAAGCAATAGCTATTAGTTGTGATAAACTTAGAACAAAGGAATTTTTTAAAGAGATTGGTGTAGAAACTTCAAAATTCATGATTGCCAATAGTTCCAAGGATATTATTGATTCTAATCTATTCAGCTCTAATCCTGTTGATTGTAATCTATTGGATTCTAATCTTGTTGATTCTAATCTTGTTGATCATGATTCTGTTGATCATGATTCTGTTGATCATGATTCTGTTGATTATGATTCTGTTGATTCTAATCTTGTTGATTCTGATTCTGTTTTTGTTTTAAAACAAAGAGCTGGTCAAGGTGGAAGAGATATATCTATAGTAACTAACTTAGAAGAAATGGATGAGTATTTTTTTAATTTTGATTCTGCAATTTGTGAAGAATTTATAGAAGGTTCTGAGATATCTATAGAAGTTTTGTGTTTTAACAATGAATATTTACCTCTTGTTCCAGTTTATAAAGGCGAAACAACTCTTGAAGGCACCCATCCATTAAATAAAACTCGGTCTAGTCCTTGTGAAATTAATGGATTAAATATTGAAAATGTAAGGAAAGTAGCCTATAAAATAGCTAAAGCTCTTAAAGGAGAAGGCACTATAGACATTGATTTTATTTTTTCAAAAAAAGATAAAAAATTATATGCACTAGAGATTAATACTCGTCCAAGTGGAACTCGTTATTTAACTGCAGCTGCATCTGGAATTCATCCATTGACTAAACTTGTGGATATGGTCACTGGAGAATTCAATGTTAATTCTGTTGAAAATAAAATGAATAGCTATTTTGCATTAGAATTGCCTATTGGTAATTATAAAGGACCTAACAATAGCGAACCTCTAAAAAAGTTTACTAAAAATTCTTGGGTTTGTCATGGTCCTCTTAATTATGAAAGAATTACTATCAGTGGAGAAACAAAAGAAAAAATTGAAGAAATATCTAATGAAATATTAGGCAATGATTTTAATAAAAATCGTCAAGGTTAGGCAATACAATAATCTTAATAAAAAGATAGATTAGTACTAGTTTTAATAATCAAAATATAAATTAAATATAATTAAAGTAGTTACACAATAATTTTAATAAAAAGATCTAGATTAAACAATAATTTTAATAATAATCAAAAGTAATTAATATATAATGAAAAAATAAATGAGTAATAATTTTAATAATCATTAGTTTAAATACTAGCTATTAAAACTACTATATTGTTGGTTATCTTATTAATAATATCATCAATAACAATAATATATTAGAATTATTAATAAGAATCAAATCTTTAAGAACAAGTGATAAAATGAATCATGTTGATATAATAATATTATTTTTAATAACTTTCATTTCCTCAACAGCTTTCATATATTATATAAGAAAGATATTAATCGGAGCAGGTATTTCAGACAGTCCTATTGTTACTGAACACAGACATAAAACGGGTACTCCTACAATGGGAGGTATAGGATTCTTATTTTCAATATTATTCATTAGTTCGATTTATTTTCAAAATCTCTATATTCTTATAACTTCTTTAATCATGCTAACTGCAGGAATAGCTGGTTTTTTAGATGATTTAATGGGATTTAAAGTTAAAGAAATTCAAAAACTTGTTAAAAATATAAGTGGTAAGGATTTAATCATAGGCCAATTAACATTATCTCCTAATGAGGAAGCAAGAGCCGCTACTGAAAAAGCAAAAGCTGATGTGGATCAATTAATATCTGATGGAAAATTAGAGATAGTAACTGAAGTTCCAATAAAAAATGAAATGGGGGAATTTGAAAAAATTATTGGTCAATTGGTCATTGGGATATTTTTAGTAGTTACTGGCACTATAACGACTCTTGGTGGATTTTCCCTTGGTTTGTTAGCTATTCCTATTATAATAATAGCTATTATTGGAGCAATCAATGCTGTTAATTTAATTGATGGTATGGATGGATTATCTTCAGGTATTGTAGCTATTGCCTCAATAGCTTGTGGTGTTTTCGCATTTATCAATGGTAATATAGAAGCTATCATGCCATTTGCACTCTTATCTGCTATTTCTTTAGCATTTTTAATATTCAATAGATTTCCCGCGTCAATTTTTATGGGAGACACAGGTTCCTTTGCATTAGGTGCAGGATTTGCTACTGCTGTTTTAATAACAGATATTCCTTACTTCGGAGTTTTAGCATTATCAGTTCCTATTGTTTCAGTTATAATTAGTTTAGCACATAGGGCAAAAATCATTAGATTACCTGTTGAGCCATTACACCATACTTTACATCATAAAGGAATCCATGAGAAGAAAATAGTTCTTAGCTATTGGCTATTAACTGGTATTGTTTGTGTAGTAGGTTTATTAATTGATTATTCTTTATTTTTATAGAAAAATTCTATATTATTTAGAAGAAATAAATTAATAAGTAAATTCTAATATTACTTAAAACATATATATTAATAAGTAAATTTTAACATATACTTTTTATATTAGTATTTACATAATTTAATCTATATTATAATCTTACTCAATTTTATAATCTTAACTACAATGTTATATTTATATTAAAACTTTATAATGATATTGAAATAAGATTTAGGGATGTTATTGTATGTTTCTCAAAATAGAATTGATGGATTTTATTTTATATTGGAGTAAGTTTTAGATGAAAAAAAATGATAAGATCACTATTGATTCTTTAGCTAAGGCTATTTCTGGAAAAATTGTTGGGGCCAACAACTTTAAATCTCCTGAAGGATTTACAGGAATATTTAATATATTAAAGGATTCTAAAGAGGGAGATATAGTAATCCGGCATTGGATTGATGAAGTGGGTGTGGAAATAGCTAGTGGGAAGCATGTAGCTTGTGTAATCACTGAGGACCCTAGAGGAAATTCAATAGAAATAGCTAAATCTCGCAAATTTCCTTTAATTGTAGTAAATAAGATTGAGGAAGCCAATGCTTACGCTTTAAAATGGACAATAGCTAAATTTGCTCCGAATTCAAAAAGAGTGATAATTAGTGGAACGAATGGCAAATCAACAACTTCTGACATGATCTATCATATTTTAAAATCCACAGGAGCAAATGCTTTAACAAATACTGATTCAAGATCTGAATTCAATACTTTAATTGATCCAATGGTCCCTAAATTGATTTCAGAGGAATTTTTATTAAATGGTATTAATAAGTTGGATTATATAGTAATTGAAGCATCAGAAGTTCAGGGATGGTTAGGTAAACTAATGAAGGGTCATGCTTATTTAATGACCGAAGCAGTTGATCCTGATGCTGCAGTTATAACTAACATCGCAATGGATCATATTGGACTAGTTAACTCTATTGAAGAAGTGTTTCAAGAAACTTCGGGTGTAGCTAAGGCTATAAAAAAAGGAAGTCTGATATTAAATCATGATGATGAATTGGTGTTAGATATGAATAATTTCATTGATGAAAATATAAATGGATTTTATTTTTCTATGGAAAATTTCAACAAAAACAAATATACAACTGTTGATATTAGAAAAAAAGACTTTTTCAATGGTGAAGAAGAGATTTTAGATGTTAATGGTGGAAAAATTTTTAATGATACTGATGAAAATATTGTTGATATTAGTGAAGTATATAGCTTAAAATATGATTCTTCAAAGGAATCTATCATCTATAACAACAATAATATATTATTTATAGATGATCTTCCATTTAAAAGTAATCACTTTATTCAAAATACATTGGCTGCTATTTCTGCATGTTTAGCATTGAAAATTAATGTTGATGATATTGTTAGAGGTGTTAAATCATATCAATCATTAAATAGAAGATTTAAGATTATTAGTCATAATCCTCTAATAATAGATGACTTTGCTCATAATCCTGAAGGTATAAAGGCTACTGCTAATGCCGTAATTGATTTAGCTAAAGATAAAATTGATAATGATTGCACTATCAGAATTCTTTGTGCGATTAGAGGTTCAAGAGGAGAAGAAATTAATAAAATCAACGCTGAGGCAATAGTGGATATTATCAATGATTTTAGCAATATGAAACATAAGGAAACTAAATTAGAAATCAAGATAATATTATCTAGTAGTTGTGATGTAGTGGATGATTTAAATGTAGTTGAAGATTATGAGAAAGATATATTCTTTGATGTTTTTACTAGAGATGGAATTGATTATATTCATTATGAAAACCTTCAAGATGCGTTATTTGAAACTTATAACCTGTCTAAAGACGATGATGTCATTTTATTAATTGGTGCTCAAGGAATGGATCCTGCAGAATCTCTGTTGAAAAATATTATTAATAAGAAAGATATTATCAATAAAAAT
Organism: Methanobrevibacter cuticularis; assembly: GCF_001639285.1. Lineage (GTDB taxonomy): Archaea > Methanobacteriota > Methanobacteria > Methanobacteriales > Methanobacteriaceae > Methanobaculum > Methanobaculum cuticulare. The sequence goes on from NZ_LWMW01000097.1 coordinate 14,105, forward strand.
AAGTAAAGAATAACTAACTCAATATCTAATAATTTAGCTTTAAATCACAATTAAATAGTAATAACTAGTTAAGTTGTAGTTAATAGATAACTATTAATATAAGATTAAACTTAGATAGATTGTATTGAATATGAATTTATTCAAAATTATATATTGAATATGAATTTATTCAAAATTATAAATTGAATATGAGTTTATTCAAAATTATAAATTTCTAATTTATTAATATTTTTATAAATTTTTATAAACTTTATTAATAGTGTTACTTATTATTTAAAAACATATTTTTAATTGATATTTTTATAAATTTTTATAAACTTTATTAATGGTGTTACTTATTATTTAAAAACATATTTTTAATTAATATTTTGTAATTACTGTTGTTAATTAATATTATTTTTAATTATTAAATCTAGTAATTACTTTAATAACGTACTTTAATGATATTAAAATAGTTATAATAAAAGAAAATTAACTTATTAATTCTTGTATTAAATAATAATTTATTAAGTTATTCTTATATAATATAATCAAAATTATATAATCAAAATTAAAAATTAAATAATTATATTTAAAAATAATAAATCACAATATGGATAATGAATTTTAAAAGTTAAGGAATTCTATTTAAATAATTTTTCATATGGGTAATGAATTTTAAAAGTTAAGGAATTCTATTTAAATAATTTTTCATATGGGTAATGAGTTTTAAAAGTTAAGGAATTCTATTTAAAAATAATAAATCATAAGAGTGATATTCATGATTAAAATAAGGAGAGATACACTAATAATTTTATTATTAGCATTTATATTAATCCTTTCTGGAAGGTTAATAACATATATAGCTTTTGCTTCATCTTCTGAATTGGATCAAGGAGTTCCTATTTCAGGAATAATAATTAAAGGCAATGATGTAGTGCCTATAGATAGTATAAGAGCTAATGTAGCTAATTCTGGTCTAAGGTCTGGAAGTTACATTGAAGGAGATATATTAAAAACATCGAAGCGGGAGTTACCATTGAGTGAGGCGATAGCTAATGCTCAAGAATTTGCTACTTTAACGACTATACCTGGGACTAAACTCCAACCAATTGCTGCAGCAGATGTTAAAGTTGATAAAAAAACGGGTATTGTAACAATTACTGTTATTGAAGATTTTTCAACCATTGACATGTCTAACTTGTCCAATACAACGACCAATAGGACTAGAGCATAGGAGGATATATTTTGAAAAAAATTTTTATTCCGATTATTATATTCTTAGTTCTTTTTGGCTCTGTTGGAAGTTCTTTTGCTACAATGAATGTGATTGTAATCACTGATCCCACTGGACAAGACCTAAATGGTGCAGCTGGGGGCAGTATGTCTTTTGCAGACAATATGTTCCAATCTACTTTTTTAATGTCTAAAGACAAACAATTTGTAGTATTATCTGGGGGAGAAGGAGATTCTAATGCTAGATTAAGTGCTATTGTTGATTCTATTAGTCATTTAGAGAATGGTGCTACTGCTGCAACTGGTGCTGCTTCTGCTTCTAGATATTCTGGGATAAGATTAATGGTTGGAGGTCCAAATATTGGAGCGGCAGTTGGGGGATCATTTGATGCTTATTTAATCACTGTAGATGATGATAACACCATCAAAGTAACTCCTTATTCTGGTGGGCTTGTTGTTTTACCTCCTGGGAAAAAAGGAGCTATTATTCATTTAAGAAACACTCATGGTAATCCTATGTATGGTACAGCTGAAACCGTCCGACAAGAAACAGCTCTAAATATTGGTAGGATGATTAGGGATGGATACTCTGCAACAACAATTGTTGGTAATGTGTTTGAAGAAGTAGCTAGAGATTCAGGTGAAAAATATGGGGGTGGTGCTGTTAATTTAGTATCTGGTATTTCTACATCGGATATGTTTACTCCAGAAGAAATTAACTCTACTGGTTCTCCAATGGATGAACCCTATGTTAAGTTGTGTCCTACTGATGGATGGTCATCTGGTTTTCCAGCTGCTGATAACTATGAAACTTGTCCAAATGATGGAACTCCATTAAAAACTATTTATGCTTATGAAGCATTGAAAAGTGCTATAACTGTTACAGAAAATACTGTTGGTGTCACTATATACGGAACTGATGCTCCAGGAATTAGTGAAACAACTTCTGAAGTTGTTAAAGCTTCTGTTAATAAATATGGATATGATCCTAATGCTATTGCAAATTCTATAAATAAAGGTATTAATAATGGACTTTTGGCAGGAGTAAATTATGTGGAACCAAAAGACATAAATGTGAGAGAAGAATCAAAAGCTGTGGGTGTTTACTTTACTCCTTTACCTGGAGATAGAACATCCCCTCCATGGAATTTGCCTATTAATTCTATAGTATTAGATATTATTGGAACTATTCAAACTACAATAGGTATAATTCTAATACTTTTAGTCATATTTAGGAGCAGACTACTTCAATCATTCCAAAAGAGGTAGTTTAATATTTTCTTTGTATTTTAAAAAAGTATATTTAGAAGAGAAAGTTTAACATTTCTTTTTATACTATAAAATGTATATTTAAAATAAATGATGTAAGATTATTCTTTTAATATTTAAAAATGTATTTAAGAGATGAAATTTAACATTTCTTTTAATATTTAAAAATGTATTTAAGAGATGAAATTTAACATTTCTTTTAATATTTAAAAATGTATTTAAGAGATGAAATTTAACATTTCTTTTTATATTATAAAAAGTATATTTAAAATTAAATAATATAAGATATTCTTTTAGTATTTTTAAAAAAGTATATTTAAGAGTGATTTAAGATTATTCTTTTAGTGTTTTTAAAAAAGTATATTTAAGAGTGATTTAAGATTATTCTTTTAGTGTTTTTAAAAAAGTATATTTAAGAGTGATTTAAGATTATTCTTTTAGTGTTTTTAAAAAAGTATATTTAAGAGTGATGTAAGATTATTCTTTTAGTATTTTTAAAAAAGTATATTTAGATATACTTTTATTTATTCATATTATTATACATTCAATTAATCGTATTTAGTGATATTTATGGCATTAATATTAATTCGTGGTGACAATAACTCAAAATTACTCAATGCAATTGCTGACATTGAAAGGCATGCAAAATTAAATCTGATAGCCAAACCTCAGAAAATCGATTCAAATTTCGCAGATAAAATTGTGGAGTCTATTCTAAACTCTCCTCTAAGAACTAAATCAAAGGTAGCCACTTCTTTCTTTATTAAAGAAGATATTACTTTAGCTATTATGCAAATTAAAAAAATTCATCCACCTGCACATGTTGTAGTAGTTAGTGATGAATATGAAGATTATGAAAAATTAAGGGAAGTTTTAAACGATGCCCCTATTTTTGGAGGATATTATTCAAATAAAGCTAAAACTACTGAATTAAAAGATTACAAACATGATAATCTTTCTAGAAATAAAAAGAGGAATTTTAGCTAATTGTTGTTTGGAGGATAAAAGAATTTTAAACAGCTAATTGAATTTTTTATTTATATTATATAAATCCATTTAATAATGCTTTGATAATTTTTAGATATTATTTTAGCTAATTAATAGTAAAGTATAAAAATAAAAATATCATACTTATATTATTAATATTTTGAAAAATATTTACTAATTATTAATATTTTGAAAAATATTTACTAATTAATTTGATGAATATTTTGGGAATTTAATCAATATTACTATATCTTAAAATGTTTTAGAAGTTTATATTTAATTAGAATTTAGGGATATATTATGAGATGCGAAATTTGTGGTAAAGTAGTAGTAGATAAGCCAGTAAGAACAAAGATTGATGGCTCTATTATGGAAGTTTGTCAGGATTGTTCTAAATTTGGTACAATTCAGAAAGAACCTCCAAAGCCTAAAAAACCTATTACTAATACTAACAGACCTATCAGAAGGCAACGTCCTATGTACTCTGCTGATGAACCTTCTGAGGAATTAATTGAAAATTATAATTCAATAATTAGGCAAGCTCGTGAATCTAAAGGATTTTCAAGAGAAGAACTTGGCGAGAAGATTTATGAAAAAGTTTCAGTTATAAATAGAATTGAATCTGGAAAGATGGTTCCAGATTTAAAATTAGCTAAAAAATTTGAAAAAGCATTGAAGATTGAATTGATTGAAAAAATTAATGATATTGATCTTGAAAATTTTAAAAGTAACTCTTCTAAAGTACCTACTCTTGGGGATATTGTTAAAATAAAGAAAAAGTAGATTATATTTAGAAATAGTCCTAGATTCTATTGGAATTCTTTTTAATAGCTAAAGTATATTTAAACTGCATTATATTTTTTTCATGAATTTAAAGTATATTTTTCATAAAATTAAACTATACTTTTTTATAAAGTTAAAGTATATTTTTCATAAATTAAACTATACTTTTTTATAAAGTTAAAGTATATTTTTCATAAAATTAAACTATACTTTTTTATAAAGTTAAAGTATATTTTTTCATGAACTAAAATATTTATTAATCAATTCATTAATTTTTGTTTTTTAATATATTAACTTAAATTATTTTCATAAACCTAAAATTTAAATAATATTGATAACAATATATTGATATATATGTTATTCTTTGAATTATTGAAAGATATTTTTTAAATATATATTCTGGAATCATATATATTAATTTATAAATAATTTTTATATAAAATCATGATTATTATTTACTTAATAATTAATTAAATAATTATAAATTAAAATTACAAAAAATAATAAAATTAATAGGAGCGTTTTGTAACATGGAAAATTCATCCCAATCTCTTCTTGATAGGGTTGAAGACCTTAAAAAAGAATTAAGGATCTTAAAAGAAGAAAATACAAAAACTAAGCGTAATTTAATGTGGAAAGTTAGGAAACTTGAGAAAGATAAAGTTTTAACTGAAAACGAAAAAATTAGGCTTGAAAGAGAAACTAAATCTCTTAGGGGAGAGGTTGAAAGATTTAGATCTCCTCCATTAGTCTTAGCTACTATTACTGAAATATTAGACGCTAATAGAATGACAGTAAAAAGTAGTACTGGACCTCACTTTGTAATTAATTATTCAAAGTTTTTAGATGAAAAACTCTTAGTACCTGGTTCAAGAGTAGCTTTAAATCAACAAACATTTAGTGTTGTTGAAATACTTCCTTCTGAGAAGGATCCAACAGTTTCTGGAATGGAAATTGAAGAAAAGCCAGCAGTTTCATATGACACAATAGGTGGTCTCGAAGATCAAATAATGGAAGTTAAAGAAACTGTAGAGCTACCTCTCAAAAAACCAGAACTATTTAAACAAATTGGTATTGAACCACCGAAAGGAGTTCTATTGTATGGTCCTCCAGGAACTGGAAAGACATTATTAGCTAAAGCAGTAGCTAATGAAACTAATGCCACTTTTATTAAAATTGTAGCTTCAGAATTTGTTAAAAAATATATTGGTGAAGGGGCTAGATTAGTTAGAGAAGTGTTCGAACTAGCTAAAGAAAAGGCTCCAAGTATAATTTTCATCGATGAAATCGATGCTGTTGCTGCTAAACGTCTTAAAAGTTCTACAAGTGGAGATAGAGAAGTTCAAAGAACTTTAATGCAGCTATTGGCGGAACTTGATGGTTTTGAATCCCGTGGAGATATTGGTATTGTGGCAGCTACAAACAGGCCAGATATCCTAGATCCTGCACTTCTTAGACCTGGAAGATTTGATAGGTTCATTGAAGTACCAATCCCTAATGAAGAGGGTAGAAAAGAGATTTTAAAGATTCATACATCTAAGATGTCATTATCTGAAGAAGCAGACATTGATCTTCTATCTAATTTAACTGAAGGGGTTTCTGGTGCTGACTTAAAAGCTATTTGTACTGAAGCAGGAATGTTTGCAATCAGAGAGGAACGTAACCAAGTTACAGTAGCTGACTTCATGGATGCTGTTGATAAGATTATGGGCGTTGAACATGATGAAGAGTATAAAAAAGAAGCAGGAGTAATGTTTGGTTAATAATTCTATTGACTTTATTAACTAATATTCTTTATTTTTTTTTAAAATTTAAAATTAGCCTATGATGATCCCTATGAGCTCTGATATGTGATGAATGATGGGCGAACTGAGGCTATTATTATTATTATTATTATTATTGTTTTGAATATGTAGATAATATAATCTATCAACCATATTTTTCATTATTTGTAAAGTTTAGCTTTTTGTAAATGGTATAATTTTGTAAATAGGTATAATCTATCAACCATATTTTTCATTATTTGTAAAGTTTAGCTTTTCAAATTAAAAGAAATCTATAATCTTCTTTATTCAACATTATTGTCTAATATTTTTTAGAATTGAATTTCTATTTCTTTTTTTTAGTTTTTTAAAACCGTATTTATCTATTTAGTTGGCATAATCATTATCCATCATCAATATTGTTTAATATACTGGATTCGTTTACTTCAACTATTTTTGGAAGCTTTCCTATTGTACCTATGGACTCTCCTAATATTATTAAAGCCCCAATGAAATGGTCTTTAAATTCTTCAGAAGCATTTAATCCATTTTCTACAGCATCTTCATCGGATTTGCCATTAACATGATTAGCTATTGAAGTAGCTAATGCATCAGATATACTTGCTTTTTTAGATATTATTGTAACACAGTCGGATCGTCCATAACTAGTAGAATAGCCTACCGATCCTGAAGATGAACATATTCCAATAGGATTTTCTTGGTTTTTAAATTCAAAAGCTATTTTTCCACTTAATGGGGAGTTTCCAGCATATATTCCACAAATAACTCTTTTATTTTTATTTATAAAAGCAATATCTCCTCCATTATCTACAATGGAATAGCTTGAACCTTGTTTTATTAGATATTCAAGTGAAAGTTCAGAGATAGTTCCAGCTATTGCTGCTGTAGGACCTACATTTGCTATATTGGATGCTTCAATCATCAATTTAACTACTTTACTTTCTACTTTTTTATTTGGGTTGTAAGGTTTAAGAGTTCTTGCAAATTCGGGAGTTTTAAGGATATAATCTTTTAATTCTAATCTTGTTTTTGTAATGAAGCTATTTAGATCATTTTTTTCTATATCAGATACTAAATTTATATTAGTTTCATCAATAACTATTTTTTCATGGAATACTGAATTTGTTAGATTTGATTTCATTAATAATGTTATTATTTTTTATAAATATTAAAAACTTTGTTTTTAAAATAGAAAATTTGTCTAAATATTGACTGTAATCCTTTTTTGTATTTCTAACTAGATTTTTGAGTTACTACTAATTCTTAAGGAATAATGTTTATTATTTCTTAATTACTTACTTCTAACTACCTCTAACAAAAACTTTATTTAAAACAATAAACATAAGTAAAAACGATGTTTAATAAAGAAGAAAATACACTTAATGAAAAAATAATCTTCAAAAGCAAACCTAATTTATTTCTTAGCTGTAAGAAAGTTTTTGCTTTATTTTTCATTTTAGGTGTGATATTTTACTTTTCACAGCCTTTAATAAGCTATGTAGCTGCAATACAAGTTGATTTAATCAGTTTACTGAATTTACCATTAACTAGATATTTTACATTAGCTATTTTTGCTGTAGTATTTTTGATCATTATTTGGATTATTTGGATTTTATTATCTTGGACAGCTAAAGAATATATAATCACAGATACTAGAATAATATCTAAAACAGGACTAATAAGTAAAAAAAGATCTTATTTACCAATTAACACAATACAGGATATCACAGTGTCTCAAGGAATTTTAGGAAGGATAGCTTCCGTTGGAACAATCACGGTTTTTAGTAGCTATGATGGAAGTAAAATGGAACTAAGCAATATAAACAACCCTCATAAAATAGAAGAGCTTATTTTTCATGAAATAAACAAAGAACCTTTTTATCATGATAATTTTAATAATCACAGCCATAATCCTTATGATTATTATGATCAAAACCAATACAATCCAGAAAATCAATATTTTCCTCGTGGTGATGTCAATAACATAAATAATCGTGATTATTATAATGGAGATTATCACAATAAACGAGATTATAATCAAGATTATAGAAATGATTACAATCCTAATTATCAAAATAATCCAAATTCTAATGATTATAATGACCAATATGATAGCTATGCAAAAGAAATTGACAAAAATAAAAATAGCTCTCCAAATCATGATATTCCTTTAGTTAATGAAGATTTTCCATTTCTTCAAAAAAAGAATGATAATGGTCATTTGGATGATTTAAATACTGAATATTATTCTAATAATGATAATACTTCTGAAAAAATTAACAATGAAAATATTGATCAGTATAATATTATTGATATTAATAAAAACGACAATTCTAATTCTTTAAACCCTAAAAATTCTAATGGACATGTTTCTAATGAATCTGACAAATATAATCAATATAATGAGAATGATTATTTCGATGAAACAATGGATAAAGCTATTAGAAATTTAGATGGAAATACTAAATTTAAAAATGATGAAATTAGGTATGATGGATCTAGTAATCCTAATCAAAGCTATGCTGATAATAATCAATATATTCATAACAATCAAAATCAAATGAATAGTAATCTTAAAAATCAGAACCCTAATAATCAGAATTATAATAGTCAGAATAATATGAATCGGAATGATCAGAATTATAATAGTCAGAATAATATGAATCGGAATGATCAGAATTATAATAGTCAGAATAATATGAATCGGAATGATCAGAATTATAATAGTCAGAATAATATGAATCGGAATGATCAGAATTATAATAGTCAGAATAATATGAATCGGAATGATCAGAATTATAATAGTCAGAATAATATGAATCGGAATGATCAGAATTATAATAGTCAGAATAATATGAATCGGAATGATCAGAATTATGTTGGTCCTAGTCAGAATTCCAATCAGCATTATAATGATCGGAATGATCAGAATTATGTTGGTCCTAGTCAGAATTCCAATCAGCATTATAATGATCGGAATGATCGGAACTTTGATAGAAATTACAGAAGTCATCCAAATCAAAATAATCATAATCAAAACAACAATAATGTGCATAAACAGAACAATAGAGATTTAAACAATTATGGAAGAGATAATAGAAGTACTTCTATTGATAAAGATGAATCTAAAATTAGTATTTTAGAGAGGCATTCCAAAAAATTTAAAAAATAAAAATATAAATAGAATTCTCATTAATTATATATTGAAAATCATTTTTCATTATTCTAAATTTTACTTTCTGGTGTATTATGTCTTTTGATTATGATGTAGTTATTATAGGTGCTGGACCAATAGGATCAACTTTGGCCTATAAAATAGCTAAAAAGGGCTATTCAGTAGCTATTTTAGAGAAAAAAAAGGAGATAGGAATTCCTCTTCAATGTGCAGGAATAGTTAGTAAAAAATTAAAAGATATTAATGAAATTCCAGATTCTTTGATTCTAAATGAAGTCAAAGGAGCATATCTTCACTCTTTAAGTCATGATTTGAGAGTTAAAAAAGATAAAAATGAAGCATTAATTATTGATAGGATAGGATATGATAAATTTTTAGCTAAACGTGCTATTGATGCAGGAGCTATTCTATTTAAGCAGTCTAAAGTAATTGCTGTAGATAGTAAAAGTGGGACTATACTATGCCAGAACAATCGAAAAGTTAAAGCTAAGATAATAGTTGGGGCAGATGGTCCTAAATCCATTGCATCAGATTCTTTCAATCATTCTTTTAAATATTTTAATGCTACTCAATATTTAATTGAAATTAACAATAAACATGATGATATTGGATATTCTAATAATGAAAATGTTGGATATCATAGTAATGAAAATATTGGATTTCATAGTAATGAAAATATTGGATTTCATAGTAATGAAAATATTGGATTTCATAGTAATGAAAATATTGGATTTCATAGTAATGAAAATATTGGATATCATAATAATGAAAATGTTGGATATCATAATAATGAAATAGTTAATGAGGAAAATAAAGAATTTAAAAAGATTAATAAAGATTCTGAAAGTATAATTAATAATAAAACGGATAATAGTAATGATTTTGTAGATATTTTTGCAATATCTAAAATTCTTCCTGGATTTTTGTGGTGTATTCCCACTACAAAAAATAGCTATCGTATTGGCTTGTTTTCAAATAATGATTATAAAAACCAAAAAATTATTTTAGAAGATTTTTTATCTACTAATGAAAAATTCAAGAATTGTTCTATCGTTGAAAAATATAATGGAAAAATTCCTATTTTTGATAAAAACAAGAATCTTGTAACTGATAGAATGATATTAATTGGAGATGCTGCTTCTCAAATTAAACCCACTACTGGTGGAGGCTTAATACTAGGTTTTGATATTTGTAATTTGGCTAGTGATGCAATAATAAAATCTTTAAAGGATGATGATATTCATATACTGAAAAAATATGAAAAAAACTTTAAAAAGAAATATTCTAAAGAACTTTCTTATCAACTTAAAGTTCAACAAACTCTTGAAATTCTATCAGATGATGATTTAGATCATATGTTCCTCAAACTAAAGGAGAAAAATGCTGAAGAAATTATATCTAAATATGGAGATATGGATAAACAATCTGTTCTAGTTAAAGAATTTATAAAAAGAGGCATTATTTTTTCTATCATTCCAAAAGCATTTTTTAGAAAACTTATCTCTATTTGGGGATTTAAATAATATAAAGTTTAAATATTATGATCAATGGAGTATTATAATGGAACTTTTACTTATACAATCACAAGAACACAAAACTTTACCTTTAGCAGAATTAAGGGCTGTTTTAACTACTGAAAAAATAGCTACTGAAATTGAAGTCCCAACAACAGGTTTAGTTTTATTAAAATCATTAAAAAAAGCAAATTTTTTTGAAAGCTACGAAAAATTAGTTAGAAGATTAGCTTATACTCATGAAGTCGATGAACTTATTTTAAAGACAACTATCCAAGATATTGAAGATGATTTTAAATCTATTGAGTGGAATGATTACATTTCTAATGATTTTGCAGTGAGATTAAAAAGATTTGATAAAGTAAATATTGATACAACAGCTATTGAAAGGAGATTGGGTCATTTAATTTTGCTCTCCAATGAAAGAGATAGTAATGCTTCTAATGATAATGATAATAATAAAATTACAGTAAACTTAGATAATCCAGAATCTTTTATTAGGGTGGTAGCTACTGAAAATGAAGTTTTCATTGGGATTGAAAGAATTAAACTTAATAAAAAACATTTCCAAGATATGAAACCTCATAAAAGACCATTTTTCTATCCAGGTTCAATGAGTCCAAAGCTTGCTAGGTGTATGGTAAATTTGTCCCATGTAAAAGAAGGTCAATTGCTTCTGGATCCTTTCTGTGGTACAGGAGGAATTCTAATTGAAGGTGGAATGATTGGAGCTAAACTTATAGGTTCAGACATTCATTGGAAAATGAAAAATGGAACTTCAATTAATCTTGATCATTGTAACATAAAAGATTATCAGGCACACCATATTGATGTTAGGGAATTGAAGCTTTATGAAAAAGTTGATGCTGTAGTTACAGATCCTCCGTATGGTATTTCAACATCTACTGGTGGAGAAAAAAGTGGAATCATTTTTCATCAATTTTTAGAATCAATTTCTAACAACATGAAGGAAAATGCACTTTTATGCATCGCAGCCCCACATTATTTAGATTTTGATAGTATATTAAATGATTTAGACTTCGAATTATTGGATAGACATGAGATTAAAATGCATAAAAGCTTAACAAGAATCATTTCTGTTATAGGTAAAATTAATTAAATGAATAGTTTATTATTATCTATTTTCATTATTAAAATTTTCATGTTTTTAATTTTTCAAATTTTGATTATTTATAGCTTTTATTGTTACTGGTAGATTTTTTAAATGATTTTTAATACAGTAAAGCTTGGGAAACAATTCTAAAATGAAAATTTTAAAAATCAATTAAATTACCTTATTACTATTTTAAAGAGTAATGAAGTATTATCATTTTAAAAAATTAATTATATAAAGTTAAATAATGAATTAATTATTACAACAATATTATTATTATTATTATTATTATTCAAATAAAAGAATTATAACATAAAAAAAATTTAATTCAATAATTGATGTTAATATCAATATTAAGGTCTATTAGAATTTTATTTAAAATTTAGTAGTTGAAATATCTAACTTTAATAAATTAAAAATTATTATAGACTTATCTTAATTTTAACCCATAATATTAACAATAAAATTTTCTAAAAATAACTACTTCCCATCATCAGTAAATTGGAATAATTTCGATATTTTTGATTATTAGTTCATATTCAAATAAATATTTTTGATTATTAGTTCATGTTCAAATTATATATTCTCTTATAATCTTTATAACAAAATTTATATTATCAATCATACATATCTTAGAATTAATAAAACTTTAATTTTTAATTATTTTTAATAAATTTTTTTATTTTAAATAATTAATTATCTCAATTTTATTTAGATTTATATGCTACATTAGTTAACTTTATTTAGATTTATATGCTACATTAGTTAACTTTATTTAGATTTATATGCTACATTAGTTAACTTTATTTAACTTTATATACTACATTAGTTAACTTTGTTTAACTTTATATACTATATTAATTAACTTTATTTAACTTTATATACTATATTAGTTAACTTTATTTAATTTTGTTAATAATTTAGACCTTCAAAGGGGATTTAATTGAAAATAAATGTACTTGATACAACTTTAAGAGATGGTGAACAAACTCCAGGAATCTCACTCACAGCAAGTGAAAAATTGCGAATAGCTATTAAATTAGATGAAATTGGTGTTAATATTATCGAAGCTGGTTCTGCTATTACTTCAATTGGAGAGAGAAAAGGGATTAAAACTGTGGTTAATGAGGGTCTTAATGCTGAAATTTCTAGCTTTGCTCGTGCTGTTAGGGTTGATGTTGATGCAGCACTTGAATGTGGGGTTGACAGTGTTCATCTTGTTGTTCCAACTTCAGATTTACATATAACTCATAAGCTTAAAAAAACACGAGAAGAAGTTTTATTTCAAGCTATTGATGCTGCAGAATATGCTCTTGATCATGGTTTAATAGTAGAATTGTCTGCAGAAGATGCTACACGTAGTGATATGGATTATTTAAAGAAGATTTTTAGTGCAGGAATTGATGTGGGTGTTCAAAGGATCTGTGCTTGTGATACTGTTGGAATGTTAACTCCTGAGCGATCTTTGGATTACTACTCAGAATTAGTTAAGCTTGGAGCTCCATTAAGTGTACATTGTCACAATGATTTCGGATTGGCTGTAGCAAATACTTTGTCTGCTATTAGGGCGGGAGCTACAGAGTTTCATTGTACTGTGAATGGTATAGGTGAACGAGCTGGAAATGCTTCTTTTGAAGAGACTGTAGTTTCTCTTGATACCTTATATGGGGATTATCAAACAGATATACAGATAAATCAATTGTATGATACTTCTAAATTAGTAGCTAGGCTCACTGGAGTATATCTTCAGCCAAACAAGGCTATTGTTGGTGAAAATGCATTTGCACACGAGTCTGGAATTCATGCAGATGGGGTTATCAAAAATGCAGCTACTTATGAGCCAATAACTCCAGAACTCGTTGGACATAAACGAAAATTTGTAATGGGTAAACACATTGGGGAACATGGACTTAAAAATAGACTAAAAGAGCTAAATCTTAACTTTAATCAGGATCAATGTGATGAAATATTTAAAAGAGTTAAATCTCTTGGAGATTTAGGTAAAAGCGTTACAGATGTTGATCTTCAAGCAATTGCTGATGATGTTCTTGAGATAGAAAGAGAAAAGAAAATCAACCTTGAGGAAGTTACAATAGTTTCTGGTAATAAAGTTATACCTACAGCTTCTGTTAAGTTAAAAATTGATAATAAAGATATACTTGAAGCTGATGTTGGTGTAGGTCCTGTAGATGCAGCTATTGGGGCAGTTAAAAAAGGAATAGCTAGTTTTGCTGATGTTGAATTAGAAGAGTATCATGTAGATGCTATAACTGGAGGTACTAATGCATTAATAGATGTTATCCTTAAATTACGGTTAGGGGATAAAATTATTTCTGCAAGAAGTACTCAGCCAGACATCATCAATGCAAGTGTGGAAGCTTATTTAAGTGGAGTAAATAGATTATTAGAAAATGAAGATGATTGATATATAAGTTAATATTTTTATATTAAGATATTTCTTTATAGTTAGATATTTTTCATATTAAGATATTTCTTTATAGTTAGATATTTTTCATATTAAGATATTTCTTTATAGTTAGATATTTTTCATATTAAGATATTTCTTTATAGTTAGATATTTTTTATATTAAGATATTTTTTTATAGTTAGATATTTTTTATAGTTAGATATTTTTTTATAGTTAGATATTTTTTTATACTAAGATATTTTTTTATAGTTAGATATTTTTTTATACTAAGATATTTTTTTATAGTTAGATATTTTTTATACTAAGATATTTTTCATAATTATTTATCCTAATTATAATCATATATTCTAATTGATAGAATTGTTATCATTACTCTTCTTATTTTTACATATGGTTAGTATATTGTATCATTCTTGGAGTATGATTACTATTTTCATATCCCTATCAATTATTTCATTCTTTTATCAGGTGATTTTTTGAATATCGAAGAAAATATAGAAATAGCTGGATTTAAAACAGATATAATCAGTATCCAAGAAACTCTCGAAACTCTTGATAAAATAAAAAATAATTGCTGTGATGGCTGTGTAATTCAACTATTAAATGCTAAAGGAATAGCTGGGAGAAAACACATTGAACATGGGATAACTCATGCTATAAATGCATTTAAAAGAAAAGAAAATTTAGCCAATGATTTGGGCATTGAAATATGTATTAGAACTTCAGCCCAAAGACAGATTTCAAAGGCCTTGGAAATTCTTGGTTTGAAAGAAGGTAACATGGATATATGCGTTGTTATGATAAATTGTCCAGACTATTTCCTTGATGAATTATCAGTGATTTTTGATAGAGATGATAGTGTTTTAGAAAAGGATCAATTAATATTAACAGAACTATATGATATATCAGAAAAAGAATTAGATATCTTCTGTATTGAAGATATTCTAATTGATAAAACATCTGCATTAATTGTGGAAATGTAATTATTGTAGAGCTATAATTTTTTAATCTTTTCTATTTTTTTGTAGAGCTATAATTTGTTAATCTTTTCTATTTTTTTTGATTATTGAATCATGGTTAAAAGTCGAATTTCTAGAAAAATAGTTAAAAATTATTCTCATATTTATTATTTGGATTTAATATAATTAATGAATTTTGATTGATTTTTGCAAATAAACGTCTATTTAATTTTTAATTAATGTTTTTAATGAAATTAATCTTTAAAATTCTAAGTAAAAAATTTAATTTGTGTAAGAAGATTTTTGGTCACTGTTTAGATCGTGGATTTCTTTTTATTGATATCAGTAATTCATTTTAGCGTGTTAATTAATAAATTCTTATAAATTTAAGTTTTAGGATTGTTATAAAAATCTTTTTAGAATTTTTTTAATTAAAAAATTTGTTATATAACTAATAATGAAATCATAATTTTTAATATAATCTTTTTTTGATGTAAATCTTAATATGATCTTTGTTGTTCTATCATCGTATTTTCTGTGTGTTTTTGTTATTCACTTTTTTTGATCATTTTTTTTTCTTAAGTCTCATTGATTGTTCTGCTTTACTATAATTTTTTCCCTGAAATATTGTGTAGATGTTATTATTTTAAATGAGATGTTATTTAGTAAGTTTTGGAAAAGATTATGGCTCATTTTTTTTAAATTTTTCGTGATATTTACTTAAATGAAAAAATGTGTTGAAAATTAGGGGATGGGTTAAATAGCTTATTTTTATGATAGGGATAATTTTTCTTGCTTAAATTTATTTTAACTGGTTTTAAGTTCTTTAAATGTTTAGGGGGGGGGGGGGCAATCTATGGAATTATATCTGTTTTCT